>JAPJNH010000050.1 GCA_026461075.1 Chitinophagales bacterium | reverse complement strand
GCATAATAAACAGGTAGAGAAATACTGTTCGGTGATTGAAAAGATGGGCTTTCAGGAGGTGAAAGGGTATTTGCTTTATACGGAAACGAATAGCTTAGTTCCAATCAATTAATTTCAGACTTTATGTAATATCCAGCGCTTATTTTTTAGGTATTAAATAGTACCTTTGCGTAAAATTTTACTACTATGTCGAATGCAATATACAAAGTGCCTGCTGCGATTAACGAGCCGGTATTGAATTATGCGCCTGGAAGTCCGGAGCGCAAAGCCCTTAAAGCAAAACTTCAAGAAATGAGATCCGAGGTGATTGATGTACCTATGTACATTGGTGGCGAGGCTGTTCATACAGATAAGAAAGGCGACCTTCGTCCTCCTCACGATCATAATCATTTATTAGGAAGATATTCTATTGGTGATGCATCTCATGTGACTGCGGCAATTAATGCGGCTATGAAAGCAAAAGATGCATGGGCAAATATGGAATGGGAACAGCGTGCTTCTATTTTCTTGAAAGCTGCTGAATTATTAGCTGGACCTTACCGTGCTAAAATCAATGCATCAACAATGCTTGCGCAAAGTAAAAATGCATATCAGGCGGAGATTGATGCATCATGTGAAATGATTGACTTCTTACGTTTCAATGTAGAGTACGCAAGAGATATTTACACGCAACAACCGATATCATCAAAGGGAATTTACAATCGCGTAGAGCAACGACCGTTAGAAGGCTTTGTATTTGCTTTAACGCCATTTAATTTCACTGCTATTGCTGGTAACTTACCAACAAGCGTTGCGATGATGGGAAATACAGTTGTTTGGAAACCTGCCTTTACGCAAATTTATTCTGCGAATGTATTGATGGAAGTTTTCATGGAAGCAGGATTACCAGCGGGAGTTATCAATTTAGTATTTACAGGCGGTGCAGAAACAGGAGATGTAATTTTCAATCATCCTGATTTTGCAGGTATTCATTTTACAGGATCAACAGGAGTGTTTCAAGATATCTGGAAAACGATTGGTAACAACATTCACAAATACAAATCGTATCCTCGTATTGTAGGTGAAACAGGTGGTAAAGATTTTATCCTTGCGCATCACAGTGCAAATCCGAAGGAAGTAGTTACGGCATTAAGTCGTGGTGCTTTTGAATACCAAGGACAAAAATGTTCTGCTGCATCGAGAGCTTATATCCCGTCAAACATGTGGGAAGAAGTGAAGCAAGGTTTGATTACTGATTTAGCTTCGATGAAGATGGGCCCTACGGAAGATTTCGAAAACTTTGTGAACGCAGTTATTGATGAAAAATCATTCGATAAATTAGTAAGCTATATTGAGAATGCGAAAAAGTCGAGTGATGTAGAAATCATTGCTGGCGGAACGTATAATAAATCGAAAGGATATTTTATTGCGCCAACAATTATTGTTGCGAAAGATCCGAAGTATGTAACCATGTGCGAAGAATTATTCGGACCGGTATTAACGATTTATGTTTACTATGCGAATAAGTTTGAAGAGACATGCGAGTTAGTGGATTCAACATCGACTTATGCACTAACAGGATCAATCATGGCGATAGATCGTTATGCGATTCAGACAGCGACGAAGAAATTAGTGAATGCAGCAGGAAACTTCTATAT
>JAPJNH010000049.1 GCA_026461075.1 Chitinophagales bacterium | reverse complement strand
GCACCAATACTGCCTACGTTATGATAATATGCGAGTCCACTTAAATAGTTTCCATTCGATTGATAATAACCATTACCGCCCACAATAAGGTCTGCTAGCGCATCTCCGTCAATGTCTTCAAATACAGGAAAAGAAGATTCTCCAAAATCCATTTGCTCATTGATTAGGAATGTATCACTCGCATACGTGAAATGCGCTAAACTAGCAGTGCCTGTATTTACATATAAATGTGAGCAACGATAATTTTCTGTAGCATAAGCTAAATTCGGAGACGCAATAAAATCTAATAGCTGATCATTATTGACATCCACAAAGTAAGCTGCTGGAAACAAATCACAGTGTACAGGAATATTGTACGAAGGGAAGGTCGTGTCTTGGCCACTAATATGTGCAACACTTGCTGTACCCGCATTCGTCATCATGTTCAGCGTATTATAGGTGATATTTCCCTTAAGGCAATCTAGATCGCCATCTTGGTCGATATCCATTAACGCAAGGGTGTTGCCACTGTGTTTTAAATTCTTACTATTATCTGTAGGAAGTATTGGCAAGGCAGGGTTACAAGGATAGTTCTCCGTTACAGCTGGATAATTATTATCGAACACTTCGCCCCAACAATATTTATCAATGACATACGACAAAGTATCTTGTGTATAGCCTCCTAATTGTTCTACCTGAATATTTCTAAAGTAATTTATTGTGGTGCCCATACTGTTAAAGCTCAACACGTCTAAATCACCGTCGCCATCGATATCTGCAATCCCAGGAATATCATAACTACTCACATTTAAATTACCGTTCGTGCTGGTTGAAGTTCCATATTGTAAATTCTTTTCAATACAAATAAAATTTACCTCATTCGCAGAAACACGCACTCCTTTATAAACTGAAATGCAGGCGGGTTGGGCAAAGCAAATTAAATCTGCCACTCCATCTTTATTATAATCGCGCATTAAAGCCCAATTCAAAAGAGCTTTTGGTAAGTGGGTTAAGTATTGTTCATTCGAATAAAACTGACCATTTGTATTTTGAATCAAAGCATAAGATAGTTTCGTGCCGCGATCGAAAACATAGAGGTCTTGTATACCGTCATTATTCCAATCTATATTAGAAAATTCTGGATTATTCCATCCTCCTAGAAAAGGGAAATTTAGCGTGTCTTGAAACTGAATAATTGGTATAGAAGTAATCGTCTTGTAAATAGCTTGCGCGAAGCTTTGTAAGCTCATAGCGCTGAATAGTAGCGCTAGCAATACTATTTTGTTTCTACTTATCATAAGGGATTATTCTGCATCTAATTTACAGATTGTCTTCCTGATTGCTAGATATTTATTATTTTAGTTTCTGATGGAAAGCAAGTTTGAGCACGTAAAAGCATTGGCCTATGGCAGTCGTTTAAAGCGGCTGTTATACCATCCGCTTCGTTACCTACGAGCGATGCTGCTAAAACATTTTTCGTCCTATACCGCTGTAGTTGAAGTAGAAACTTTTTGGGGAACTTCGATTTCGATACATCTCCCGTCTTCGTTGGATATTTATCTGACAGGTGCAAAAACCCATCCATCAGAAATTCGTTTGACCAGTTTTCTGATGAAGCAAGCGAACACGTGTACAGGTTTTTTGGATGTCGGAGCACATGTGGGTTACTTTTCATTATTAGTGCAAAAATTCGCTTCCCCACAAACACCAATACTTGCTATTGAAGCTGCGCCACGTACCTTTGATTTATTGCGGAAAAATGTAAAGCAATTTCAAAGCATTAGTACTTTATCTATTGCTGCTTCAAATCAGAACGGAGTCCTGAAATTTCTAGAGCTCCCTCCGAAATATGCAGAATATAATTCTTTGCAAATCGAGCAATACGAACACGAAACTTGGTTCAAAGAAATCAATCCTACAATTTGCGAAGTACAAGCGCGTCGACTAGATGAATTATTACTCAAGTCTGAATACAGCTTCCTTCCAAATATTATTAAGATTGATGTCGAAGGCGCAGAACTAGCTGTTCTAGAAGGTTTGAGCGCTTTTATAGCGAAGCATTCACCTATATTGATTGTTGAGTTCGTACGTAAAGTTGATAATCAAAATGTATTCGAAGCCATTGAATCTTTCTTGGCTAAGTATCAGTTGAAAGCGCACGCAATTAATGATGAAGGCGAACTTGTTGTACTCTCTTCTCCTATCCACGAGTGGATGACGGAGCGTAAGTATGATTCCGAAAACATCGTCTTCGTAAAGTAATGGTTCGTATCCCACGAAACATTCCCAATTCTTAATTCTTAATTCTTAATTTTTCATTCTTCCTGTCTTGCATCACCAACAAGGCAATGAGCCAATAAAATATCGGACCGATTTTCACATCTTCAATTAAGTCGCTCAACATATTGTCGAATAACATGACAACCAATGCTACTAAAACAGCTAATACAATTTTCTTTTCTTCAGGATCCTGTGTTTCGATATAAATCTTTTGTCCGCGGATATAGATAAATACGATGAAAACTAAGAAGAGGAGGAAGCCAGGTATCCCTTGCTCCGTTAGTAAAAAGAGGAAATAGTTATGTACCGTAGAATGCTCAAAATTCCGGCTCACGTAAGTCGTAAAGAGTGAAACAGCATAATCACGGTAGTTAGCCACAAAGCCTCCTTGTCCGAAGCCTGTAAGCGGACGAGCTTTGATCATTTGTG
Source organism: Chitinophagales bacterium (assembly GCA_026461075.1). Classification (GTDB taxonomy): domain Bacteria; phylum Bacteroidota; class Bacteroidia; order Chitinophagales; family CAIODY01; genus JAHEYX01. The sequence continues at coordinate 7,867 of JAPJNH010000049.1, read as the reverse complement.
TAGCTGCCACCCAACGATACAAACGCTCTGCAGAACTTACGTCATTTAATGTTTGCGTCGATTCTAGGTGGTCGGATAAACTACTATGGTAAATTGTTTTTTTGAAATCTGGCGCATAACGCAAGAAACGATTTTCATAAAACAAATAACTTAAAGCCACGACTGCAAGCACAGCAGCTACCGCAAGCGCGGGTTTGATCATCTTCCATTTGAAAATGAAATAGGCGCCTAGAGCTACGAATACTGCCAACCAACTCGTACGGGTATAGGAAAACCAAATCGCTACTAGGAAAAGGATAATATTAAAATCGATGAAATAGCGCAGCAAATCTCCTTTACGATACCACGTGCGCGCTACAAAGAGAAAAGGGAATATGAGGGATAATAAACATGCATAATCGACGTGGTTACGGAAGAAAGGTCCCATCACGTGGTTGGAACTTTCAAACGTGAAACCTTGCAGATAATGACGAATTAAGGTGTAAACGATTGTGAAGAAGGTTGGCAAAAACAAACACCAAAAAACAATTTTAAAGCGTTTTACATCTTTCACCACTAAGAAAGTAACTCCGATGAAGGCAGCGATATACCACAACTTCGCCAAAACATATTTCAGTGAAATAAATGGAACAGTAGAATATAACAATACGATACACCACCAAATAAATTGTAAGCCTAGAAGTTGCATAAATGGATGTTTCCAATAATGACCCTCGCTAGGAGAAACTAAATTTTTAACGAGGAGAATCACTAGAAGCGCCATCATAATCGGTTCTGTAGGGACATCCGTCGTGAAGGAGCCAATATAAAATTCCATACACAAAGGCAAGGAAAGGAATAAGGCGTAATAAAGAATAGAGAAATCGTAGATACTCCAAATTGCAACAATAATCGCGATAGGAGAGTAGGCTAGTAAGGGCACATCAAGAATCCAACCTATCGATGAAAGCAGGACCGAACTCAGGGCCACAACTAATAAAGAAAGATTCGGATGCTTATCGAACCAATGTTTAACCGCTGAAAGCATGGGCTTTATGCCAATTCTTTTTTGATACTCGCCCAACGTTCCTTCAACAAAAGGAAGATAACGCTAACGCAGAAGCTCACTAATACGATTGATACAACGATCAACCAACGAACAGGCTTAGATTTACGCTCCGCAGCATAAGCAGGTTCGATTACGTTTACGGTAGAGAATTCATTGCCCGCTGCTGCTTTGTATTGTTCATACAAACCATTCAACTTGTTTAAGTCTTTGACCGCCGCTTTTTGTTGTGCTGCATAGGTGCTTATCAAGTCTTGATTCGATCCGCGACGTAATTGTGCAAGCGTATCATTCAAATGACTGATTTGTGCAGTCTTTGTTTTGATATTGTCATCCATCAAACGAATCCCTTTTTGGTTTTGTTCTGCAAAAAATGATTTGTTGATATTGTCAACGGTATGAACGATATCATTCGCCATATCGGCCGCCATTTTAGAATCCGTATCGAAAATGGTGATTTCAATCGCACCTAATTCATTGCGCACCATCTGACTGTTTTCTTTGAACTCTTCTGATACCATCGTATGGTAGTAAGGCGAAGTTGTATCGATCTTATAATGTTGTGCCAAGTGATACTTGTTCACAATATAGCCATTGATATTACCGCTTTTACAAATCTGCAAAACACGGTCTACATCCTTCTCCGAACCGAAATATTCGATCGGTAAATTACCAGCTTGCTCACGAAATAAATTCTGACGATCATTCATCCCTGGATTCGCTGCATAGAAAATGGTGGTCGATTTATAATAGACCGGTAGCAACATCGCCACTGCCGAACCGACAATACCCGATACGATAAGTACGATTAATAAGGTCTTGCGCTTTTGATAAATGGCTTTGATAACATCGAATAACTGCAAGGATGATTCCATGAACAGGATAGAATTTAGGTTATTTCCAAAGATAACGATTTCTTAGTAGGTGAAAAGCATTTGATAAATTCTTCTTAAAATCAAACTTCCTGCCCTACATTTGTGTTAAAGAACAAACAAAAAGAAAAAACATGTTTACATTACCTAATCTACCTTATGCGCATAATGCGTTAGAACCGCATATCGACACAACTACTATGGAAATTCACCATGGTAAACACCACCAAGCTTACGTTACTAACTTGAATAATGCAATTGGCGATGGCGAATTAGCAGGCAAATCATTAGAAGATTTGATGGCTATGATTTCTAAATGTCCAGTAGCCGTTCGTAATAACGGAGGCGGTCATTATAACCACAGCTTGTTCTGGACAGTCATGTCTCCGAACGGTGGTGGCAATCCAACAGGCGAATTAGCTTCGGCAATTGATTCTGCTTTTGGCAATTTTGAAGAATTTAAAAAGGCTTTCGCTAATGCAGCTGCCACTCGTTTCGGTAGTGGTTGGGCTTGGTTGTGCGTAACCGCAGATAAAAAATTATGTGTTTGCTCTACTCCGAATCAAGATAATCCATTGATGGATATCGCTGAATGTAAGGGTACGCCGATCTTAGGATTGGATGTTTGGGAACACGCGTACTATTTACACTACCAAAATCGCCGTCCTGATTATATCGGTGTTTTCTGGAATGTTGTTAATTGGAACGAAGTAGCTCGTTTGTATAGCGAAGCAATGGCTTAGTTCTAGTGTATTATTATTCAAAACCCCGTCTAGCATGGCTAAACGGGGTTTTTTATTTTAGGGAGGATTGTTGGTCTTTAGTTTTGATAGAATCAGCTTTTAGGAGAAATTGAACCGCAATAGAATTAACAAGCCTTTGGTAAAAGCACTTAAGTTATTTACAGAAACGATATCCTTATTTTGTAATTTTGAAAAAACACTAAAATGAAAAAGTTTTTCCTTGTCGCCTGTCTTTTAGGATTGATTACGCTTCATAAATCACAAGCCCAAGTGCTTGCACAATCAGGCACCATAAAACTTTCTGTGGCACCTGAAAGTCCTGACTTTCCTGACGCAAGTTTGGCTGCAAACGTCGTTACAAAAGGAGACACTGCAATTGTAAATTTTGAGGTGAAAAACTATTCACTCGGTAATCAAACAGCAGATGCTACTACGAAACGTTGTGCGAATTCTGCCAAGGGCCAACATATCCATTATATCATCGACAACGGCGCTTATGAAGCACTTTATTTACCAAGTAATAAGAGTGTATTGAAACCTGGTAAGCACTTACTAGTAGCGTTTTTATCGCGCTCTTACCATGAGAGTATCAAACATCCGAAGGCTGCTATTGTGCAACAAATTAATGTTGGAGAAAACAAGGATGCTCCCTTAGATCTAAAACAACCTATTTTAACATTCAGTCGTCCAAAAGGTATTTATATTGGCGCTGACACAGCACATGTGATGCTAGATTTTTATTTGTTCAACACCAAACTTTCTAAGAAAGGGAATAAGGTTCGCTTAAGTATTGATGGAAAAGTAATTGGCTATCTAGATGCATGGAAGCCTTATTGGATGGAAGGTTTAAGTATGGGGGAACATACTATTCGTCTTGAATTAGTGGATGTAAAAGGATTTTTGATTAAAGGATTGTACACTGACGTAACGAAGAAAATCACGCTTGCGGCAGCGGAACCCTTAAGAAAGTGATTTTATGGAATTAAGAATTAAAAATTAATGATTGGTTGCGGAATTTGGTTCGTGAGGACACGAACCATAACAAAGAGCAATGAAATATTTCGTCAACAACAGGTTCGTGAGTACACGAATCAAATCGAAGTATCAGGATTTGTAAAATATTTTGCATGATTTAAAACTGCCCCAATAGAAGGTGATGCGTTTAAAATAGAGTTAATGTGAAGCACTAAAGCGAACGTCCCCGCTCACGAAGTGAGCTTTGTTCGCTTGCGAAACAGTACGAATATTTTAGCATCAGATTCTCCCGGGGCGATTTTTTACTCCATCCCGAAGGTTCGGGATTTGGGAAAAAGTGGAAGGAAAGGCAAATTCTTCCTTTCCCTCATTTTTCTTCGTAACTTCGGCACGTATGGAAATTTTAATTAAAGCCGGTCAATTACTCTTGGCCTTGTCAATATTAGTAACCCTTCACGAACTCGGCCACTACTGGGCTGCACGCCTTTTTAAGATCCGCGTTGAGAAATTTTATCTCTTCTTCGACTTCCTCTTCCCACTACCTTCGGTAATGAAGTTTTCTATCTTCAAAAAGAAGATAAAGGATACGGAATGGGGGATTGGCTGGTTTCCAATGGGAGGCTATGTACAGATCGCTGGTATGATGGATGAAAGCATGGACAAAGATACTTTGGCGCAAGAACCAAAGCCTGACGAGTTCCGCTCTAAACCAGCTTGGCAACGCTTGATCGTAATGTTAGGCGGTGTTTTGGTGAACTTCTTCTTAGGAATTTTTATCTATTGCATGATCATGTGGATCTGGGGTGAAAAATATCTCCCTAACAGCTCTCTAAAACATGGTTTGTATGCCGATACGTTGGCACAATCAATCGGCTTGCGTAATGGTGATATGATTCTAAAAGCTGATAATGATACGCTTGTAAACTATCTAGATATCGTTCCAACAATCGGTATCAATCAAGCTAAAATATTATTGGTAAAACGTGGCGACAGCACCTTTACATTGCCTATTCCTACAGGTTTTCATGGTAAGCTCACCGCTTCACAAGGAGAAGGCTTTATCGATTTTCGTCGTGAGTTTATTATTTTAGATATCAACGGTGGTGCTGCTACTGCGGCTTCAAAAGCGGGTATGAAAAAAGGTGATCATGTCATCGCGATTAATGGTCAAAGTGCTCAGTATTATGACGAAGTTCGTAACTTCTTAAATACGCATAAAAATCAATCTGCACAGTTTACGGTTCGTCGTAAAGATGGTTCTCAAGCGGTTTTGAAAGTCGATATTCCAGAAAATGGTAAGTTAGGCGTTGCCTTAGATATCATGGACCAGTTCGAGCTAAAAACACGTAACTATGGATTCTTTGGCGCTATTCCTGCCGGTACCTCTAAAGCATTTGCTACCCTTAGTAATTATGTTAAAGGCTTGAATCTATTAATCAAAGGCCTTTTTGGCAAAAGTGAGGTGAAAGCAAGTGATTCTGTAGGTGGCTTTATTTCAATCGGCAATCTATTCCCTAGTGTTTGGAATTGGGAGTTGTTCTGGAATATGACAGCGGTACTTTCACTCATCTTGGCGGTGATGAATTTATTGCCAATTCCTGCTTTGGATGGCGGACATGTGATCTTTAATCTTTGGGAGATTATCACCCGCAGAAAGCCTTCTGATAAGGTTTTGGAGTATGCACAATACGTGGGTATGATTTTATTATTAGCCTTGATGGTTTATGTCAATGCCAATGATATCTACAAGTTTGTCATCGTGAAATGGTTACACTAAGGGATATGAATTATTTCGAACTGTTAGATTTACCCTTCGCCTATAATATCGATAAGGGATTGCTGAAACGCCATTTTCTTATGAAGTCGAAAGAGGCGCATCCTGATTTCTTTACCCAAGATAGTGATGAGGCGCAATCGGTAGCTCTTGAGCTATCGGCTAAACTGAATGACGCGTATCAAATTTTAAATAATGATGAGCGTAGGCTCAATTATATTTTAGAGCAGAGAGGGGTTGTATTAAAAGATGAGAAGCATCAGCTATCAAATGTCTTTTTGATGGAAATGATGGATTTAAACGAATCTTTAGATGAATTGAATCCCGGTGATGCAGTGGCATTAAAAGGAATTCAAGAGCAAGTAAATACGGCTATGCAACATAACGACCAGCAAATGGGTGAGGCGATTGCATTGGCAGAGCAAAATAAATGGCAAGATGCAGATAAGGCCAATTTGAAAGAAATTTTCTATCGTCGCAAATATTTGTTGCGTATTTTAGAAAAATTGGCTACATTTGCACTCCATAAATAATACCAATTATGCCTGGGTGGCGGAATTGGTAGACGCAGCAGACTCAAAATCTGCCGTCCGCGAGGATGTGCTGGTTCGATTCCAGTCCCAGGTACTAAGCCCTTCTAGCAATAGAAGGGCTTTTTTATTGGTGATAGTTTGAGTGAAAAACGATCTGGAACTTGGGTGCTTAGATCGAAAGTCGTCGACTTTGATTCTATTAAAAGTCTCAAAAATAGATCGAAAGATTTCGACTTTAATTTTGAAGAAAGCAATGCTTGTAAATTGATGAAATACAATTGATTATTAATTGCACTATTACTTTTAGGTCGAAAGTCGTCGACTTTAAATTGATGAAAAGTCTCAAAAATAGGTCGAAAGTCGTCGACTTTAAATTCACACCGTTTTCAGCCACAAAAAAAGCAGAACCGTAGCCCTGCTTTTAATTTTTATCCCGTCACGAACATTTGGGACTTCATTCATTATTCACCATTCATTATTCATCATAAATCATTCACCATTCCTCAATTTTCAATTCTTAATTCTTAATCCTTAATTATTCATTATTCATCATTCACCATTCACTTTTCCCCTTTCCCCATTAATTCCTCTTCGCCATCTCCGTATGCATCTGCGCCAAAGTCGCCGTTAGATCATACTTGTATTGCCATCCTGGATAGTCGCGCTGAAACTTGCCTACGTCGCTGATATACCAAATATGGTCGCCAATACGATTCCCATCGCTATAACTATAGTTCATCTTATTACCGCTGATTTCTTCGCATATCGCAATCGCCTCCTGCATGGAGCAGTTGCTAAAACGACCACCTCCAGCATTATACGCCTCGCCTTGCTTTGGCGCCTGATAGAAATGCCAGAACATATTCACCAAGTCATAACAGTGAATATTATCACGCACCTGCTTACCCTTGTATCCAAAAATCGTATAGTGATTACCCGTAATCGCACACTTCATCAAATAACTTAAAAAGCCGTGTAACTGAGCACCTGAATGTCGTGGACCTGTCAAACAGCCACCTCTAAAAACACCTACATTCATCCCAAAATAACGACCGTATTCTTGCGCCATTACATCCGCCGCCACTTTCGAAGCCCCAAATACAGAGTGCTTCGTATGATCTAAACTCATCTGTTCATCAATACCGTGTTTATAATAAGCATGCGACTCGGCAATCTCCCAACGCGTCTCCAATTCTACCAACGGCAAATAGTTAGGATTGTCGCCATAGACCTTGTTCGTCGACGTGAAAATGAATACTGCCTTCGGACAATGTAAACGCGTAAACTCTAACATATTCAATGTCCCATTCGCATTAATCGTAAAGTCCGTAAACGGCTCCTTCGCGGCCCAGTCATGACTAGGTTGCGCAGCCGTATGAATAATCAACGCGATGTCTGTATTGTATTGCTTGAAAACAGCTTCTAACTTCTCCTGATCACGAATGTCTATCGTGTGATGAACATAGTTCTTATACTCTTCTTCTAATCTCTTCACATTCCAATTCGTCGACGAATCCTTCCCAAAGAAGTATTGACGCATATCATTGTCAATTCCTACTATCAAATCGAATTTGTCTGCTAAAAAGTCGACCGACTCACTGCCGATCAATCCACCTGAACCGGTTACAATTGCTACTTTCATTTTCGTGATTTGTATAGACAAATGTAACGATTATTCTTTAAGCCTGTTGCCCATTCCGTATGACTAAAACATAAAAAAAATCCCGCCGGACAACCACGAACCGGCGGGATTTAAAACTTAATGTTTTTGATTAACCTCTGGTTCAAATGTAGTCGCCAACCCGCCCTAAAAACATACGTAATCTCGCGTATTTTACTAACTAGATTTACGGCTCTATTATTCATCATTCTCCATTCATCATTCATCATTCTCCATTCACTATTCCTCTTTCCCCATTCACTAT
>JAPJNH010000048.1 GCA_026461075.1 Chitinophagales bacterium | reverse complement strand
TAAAGTAACGTCTACACCACCGATGGTTGGTGCTTTGAACTTGAACCAAACTGTCTTCGCGTTAGAACCTAAATTACCACATGGAGGCGTTGGCTCGTTCACGCCTAAGTTATTTGCATAAGCGGTAGATCCTGAGAAGTAAACCAAGTTCACGCCTGTTGGAGGATTAGCAGTACTATTGTTCGATTGACCCATGAAGATAGGCGAACCACCGTCAAAAGAAGAAAGAATCGTACTTGCACCACCCCACGATGCCATGTTGCTAGAGAAGTTACTAGCACCACATGGATCATTGTTTATTGGAGGAGGAACAATCCCATATACACAGATATCAAAGTCACCAGAACCATAGCCTGTACGTGCATCATAAACGCGTACATAGTAGTTATTTGTTGGTGCACCACTCGGTACCAAAATCTGATAGTTCTCAGTTGAATTAGATGTACCTGAAGTGTTGTTTACACAAGCAACTACTGTTTGTGGTCCACCACATGCACCAGTTAAGATTTCAAATGCTACGTCATAGTTACTTGAACCAACCACGCGCACTGAAACAGCAGTCATACCAGCAGGACGAGTAAAGGTATACCATACATCATCATCTGCGTTACCACAAGTTGCAGTAGTTGGAGAGGCTGGCGTTGTAGGAATCGCAGCAGGATTGTATTCACCATGCTTAGACGTTCCACTTACCAAATTACAAGTAGGTGTGATTGTCAATAATGAAGCATTCGCACAATTGTAGTTTGAAGGGAAGGTATCTACATTCACAGCAAACGTAGTTGAATTCTTACAACCAGTTACAGTATTCGTAGCAGTAACTGTATAGTTATACGGGCTATTTGCTACGTAAGGAGGCATTGCATACACCTGACTAGAAGCTGTTCCAGTATAAGGCGTTGTTGCATTTGCATTCAAATACAAATGGTTCGTTGAAGACCATGTAAACGGATTAGAAACAATGTTTGTAAGCGTTATCAAGTAATCTTCTGTTTCACCCCATGATAAATTCGTACAAGCGTCTGTTGCTAACAAACTAGTAGCATAAGAACATCTTACACGCATACGGGTAGTACCGTTAGATACATTGGAAGGTACAGTGAAGCTACCTGTATAGACAGCTGGAACCGTTCCATAATAGTTACTAAAGATAAATTCAGAAGCTTGGAAAGTTCCATCACCATTCCAGTCAATCCACATAGAAGCACCTTCTGTATCACTATCTGTGGTAATAGAGTAGTTATAAGTACTACCAGCTACTAAGTTGGTCGTTTGATTAGGATTATTGACAAACTTATATCCACCTCCATCACAATTTGAATTTCTATTAATTCCGTTCAATGTTACATTAGAGATAATGTCGAATGAACAACTAGAAGTAGGCTGACAATAAGTACCGCCTGGGCCTGATGTAGCTGCACTTCCACCACCTGATGCAGTAACCAATAATGGCGTGCCTTTTAATGTATTCATCGGGCTAGTAGGACTTACAGAAAGACTTGCAGGCAATGGATTAATTGTAACAACCTTACTTGCTGTATTAGCACAACCGCTTATATTATCTGAAGCAGTTACAGTATAGGTTTGCGTAGTTGCAACAATACCAGGGTTAGTAGGATTAACAGCAATGCTAGCTCCTGTTAAATTACCTGGGTTCCAAGTATAAGCATAGTTTGTATTTGTACTGCTCACTACCAAAGTAGCTGTATCATTATGACAGATAGCTGAATTAGATGGAGTTGTATTAATCGCCAATGAAGGAGGAGCGGTAATTGTAATCGTAGTAGCTACTCTACCTCCATTGTTGGTACATGCACCATTATAAGTTTCTGCATAATACGTTGTCGTTGCACTTACTAAAGGCAAACTTAAAACAGTACCTCTTCCCACCAATGTTCCACCTGTTGCAGCCGTATACCAACGAACCGTATCATAAGAACCTAAAGAGGTAGCAACAGTTAAATCAACCGGGTGCGGACCGCAATACGGGTTAGAACCAGGCAATGTACTTGTTACGTTGATCGTAGCAGGCGTTACAGGCGTAGGACGAACATCTACAATAGATGTAATCGGAGTAGCATTAGAACAACCTGTTACAAGATCTGTAACATTTAATGAATAAGTTGTAGTACCTGTGCTAGATGGAGCAGCTGTAATAGAAGAACCTGTAGCAGATCCAGAAATTTCAGCAGTAGGCGTCCAAGCAAATGTATAGCTATGAGGAGGATCAAAGCGCCATGCAAGATTGCTGATCAAATCAGTAACACCATTATAATAATTGGCAGCACCAGAAGTACAGTTTTTAGCCGTTGCACCAATAGTTTGTGCACCATTTTGCAAACCGATATATCTGCTATGCGTTCCATCATTTGCAGCAGTTACGTGAACTTCCACAATACCCGTTGTTTCATACAACATTAATTGAGCCGTTTGTGTAGGCGCTGTAGAGTATCCAGGAACAGCTAAGTATTCCAATACAAATTTACGATTTGGCGCAGTACCTGTTGTCCAATAACGAATTGTACCTGAGTTTGCCAAATACATATCTTGCGCAATTACAGCAATTGTATTAGCAGGACTACCTGTACTAGGGAAACCTGAGAAGCTAAACTGACTTGCATTGAAGCTGCTGAAAGGACCGAAGTTTACGGTACCATTTGTAGAAGCATTTAAGCTAGTGAAATTCGTACCGAAATAATTGAAGGCGAAACCAATTGGAATAGCACCCCAACCTCCGTCATCCAAACTAGGGAAAGCAGAAGCCTGTGGTGTAACAATCACCCCACCTGTAGCTAAGTCTGTAACACCACTTGCTGGAGCAACCTCCGTTGCAATAGGAATACAAGTAACTGAGAAGTTAGAACTACTCACGTTAGAATTAATTGTTGTCGTTACACCTGGACATAAAATCGGAGTTGTTACACTTGGATTCACCGCAGGGAAAGGATAAACAGAGATCGAAATATTCTGCGTGTTCACGCAACCAGCATAAGTACCAGCAGTGTTATCAGTTGCAGTTAAAGTAACCACCCCTGATTGAGCTACTGTAGCAGTAGTTGAACTACCACTCGTTGCACTCAAGATACTAGGATTTGCAGAAGTCCAAGAATACGTATAATTAGGATCATTCGAGCTAGAAACACTCAAATTAGAAGTACCACCAGTTCCGCAGAATACAGGAACAGAGTTCGTTACATTGATTGTAGGAGGGGCTGTATAATTAATCGTTGCATTCGCTGTATTAGTACAGTTACCTAATGTACCTGTTACAGTATAAGTGATAGATGAAGGAGGCGTATTATTTCTAACACTAACCGCCATTACATTTAATACACCACTTGTACTAGTACGAGTCACATAAATACTGTCAATTAACTTGCTTGTATTTGCACCGTTCAAAACCAATTGAACATCATACAAACGAGGATTTGAATTTCCTCCAGCAGCGTCGAAACCAGCAGCACTACAACGACCAAATCCTTGAATGGCAAAATTACTTCCACCATACCAATCAGCAATATTATTTCCGGAGAACAACTGACTAGTTCCATCTGTAAAATGAACAGTGATATCTGCTGTTGCAGCACCAGAACCAGAAGTCGCTAATAAGTATACTTCAGATGCGCTTGTTGGCGTATTCAAACTTAATTTACCTGTAGTTGAGTTGTTTAAACGTAAGCTGTTATTAGAAGCATACGCTTTCAATTGATAGCTTAAAGTTGGTGTATTCGCACTGTTTACAACTCCGCTAGAAGGTAAGTAAGCTGAAGGAAGCGCAGAAGCACCTGTCAATTGGAAAGTAGCATCATTGAAATAATAGCCCCCACCATCAACATCCGCTGTTGCAGAAGTTGAAGGAGCGCCAATACCATTAGCCACTACGTCGGCGTTAAAACCTTGTACGGCAACACTAGAATAACCATTTGCAGCAATAGCTGTAACGCTAGTTCCTGTTGTTGCACTTAAACCAACATTAGGTGACCAAGTATATGAAGTTCCACCACCCGCTGTTAATGTAATTGGATTCGCTCCGCAAACATTCGTTGCTGATGGAGTAATAGTAATAGGAACAACTTGGGTAGTTAAAGTAACGGTGTTTGTGCTAAAAGTACCACATGTTGCATCTGTCACTAATACCGTATAGGTTGTAGTAGCAGTTGGAATAGCCGTTGGATTAGCAATATTCGGGTTACTCAAGCCAGTTGTAGGAGTCCAAGCATAAGTATAGCTTCCACTACCTAAAGATGCATTCGCATTTAATGACCAAGCCACATTCGGACATGGAACATAAGGCGTAGCACCCGTGATATTTATTAAGTAATCTTCTGTTTCACCATAAAAATAAGATCCTGTAGCAACCGCTGAGGTTCCTTCTGTATGAACTACACGTAAACGAGTAGTACCATTATATGCAGTTGTTGGAATAGTGATAGAACCACTTAAGACAGTTCCTGTACTAGAAAACGGATCAAGAATATCCGTTACCACTTGTTCACCAGCATCCGCAAAATCACCATCTTGGTTGAAGTCGATGAAAATAGAAGTTGCTGTACCATAGAAACCATTACAAGTACCAATTGTCGCAGTCCATGCTGTTGCAGTACCTGCAGTAATCGTTGGTGTAGCAGGAGCACCTGCACCTGAAGTATAGTTAGAATAGCTTGCTGTTACTGAACCAGGTCCAGGAGCCAAGGTACTACAAGTAGAGGTAACGTTTAATGTACCGAAGCTAAAGCCTAAAATTTCTTCGTCACCTGTAAAGCTTGCAGCAGATGCAGCATAACTAGATGGAGCAGGAGGCGTTGCGGTAGGAGCTGCCGTAGCATTACCCGCATTTATCGTTACCGTACCAGTCGATGAACATAAACCATCAAAAACAGAAACAGTATAGGTCGTTTGCGCACCAACGTTAAACGCGTTCACCGTATCTTGGTTAGTTGAATATAAGTAGGTACTAGGCGACCAAGTATAAGAAGTAATTGGTGAGCTACCTGCTGTTGCGTTAACTCTCAATAAAGTTGATCCATTCAAGCAAAGGTTTGCAGGACTTGCAGTTACACTTGCGATAACTGGAGCAGAAGCTGCATTCACCACAATTGCTTGACGCAAGCCGTTGTTACAAGTTCCATTGTACGTTTCAACATAATACGTATTAGTAGAACCATTTGTTAAAACAGGTGTCGTATAACTCAAGCCCCTGGCAATAGGCGTACCGCCTGTCGCCGTTGTAAACCAACGCACCGTGTCTGTTCCTGTATAAGAAACCGTTAATGTTGCAGTTTGTCCACCACACGCACTCATAGGATTCGCAGAAGTAATCACTGGAGCGGTAGGCACATCCTTCACGACTACAGAAACTGTACTTGAATTCGAACAGCCACTTGTAGGATCTGTCGCCATTACATTGAATGTTTGAGACAAGCCATGTAAAGAAGCAGAAGGGTTATAAATAGGATTTGCAATTGTAGGGTTACTTAAATTAGCAGAAGGTGTCCAGCTATAGGAATAGTTTGCTGGAGGGATAAAGCGCCAAGCTTCTGGCGTAGTTAAAGTTGTTGTTCGGTTATTCCAACCTGGGGCAAGCGCTCCGATTGTTTTTGTTGCATCTTGAAGTCCGATCGTACGACCGCCTGTAGAAGCTGAAGAAGTAATGTGAATTTCAACAACACCTGTTGTTTCATACAACATCAATTGAACAGTAGATAAACCGCCCCCTGTATAAGCTGCATAAACACCAGATAGAACGAATCGACGGGTAGGTGCGATTCCTTCTGTCCAATAACGCAATGAGCTACCAGCAGTTCCAAAGTTCATATCTTGTAACATCAAACCGATAACGTTACCAGGGTTACCTGTATTCGGGAATGCAGGGGTAGCAAAAGTAAACTGACCTAACTGCCCAGCACTTGTTCCGTAACCAGGAATGGTACCGAACATTACTAGACCGTTCGTTCCAACACCTAAAGTGGTAAAGGAAGAACCGAAGAAATTATAACTAAAGCCAATAGGAATACCTCCCCAACCGCCATCATCAGTGCTACCACCTGAAAGTGGAGTAACAGCTGATCCTGCATTCGCCAAAACTGTTACACCTGTTCCTGGTGTAGTTGCTGGTGCAAAAGGAATAGAGGCAACGCCAAAGGTTCCTGCACTCAAACCTGAGTTTAATTGAGCAGTATTACCAAAGCAAATAGTAGAAGGCGTAGCGGTAGGCGCTGGAGCCACACCAGTAATAACCCCCACATTTTTATTTAGCGTACAAACCCCATCAATTACAACCGAATAGGCAGTAGTAACTGTTGGTGACGCGATTACTGTTTGACCAGAATTAGTGTTCAAACCAGCACCCGTCCAAGCATAGGAACTTGCACCCGCAGGCGCTGTAAGGGTAACAGAACCACCCGCAGAACAAATCAATGCATTGGCAGGCGTAGCGGAAACAGTAGTATTCACAGCAACACTAACCGGAGTTCTAGTACTCACACAACTATTCACATCGGTCTCATCCACATAATAAGTTAAAGGTGTACATGTTCCTGGAGTAGTAAAGCTAGCACCCGTAGAAACCAATGTACCTCCTGAGGATGCGGTGTACCAATTATAAGTACCACCGGCACCGTTGGCTGTTAACGTTGTTGTTTGATTCGGATTAACCGTTAAAGTACCTGAAATAGTTGGAGCAGTAGGCGGTGTTGGCAAATTACTAACCGTTACACTTGACGAAGTTGCCGACCAAAGACCGGTAGTGCTACTATAAGAACGCAAATAATAGGTACCATTGAAAAACACGTAATTAGGTGAGGCAGAATTAGCAGTGCTCGTTCCAGTAGCACTTGTTTGCCAATACCAAGTCTCCCCTGAAGGTGCAGATCCTGTAAAATTAAGCTGAGCACCTGTTGCACAACTAGGAATACCTGCTGCTTGCGTAGGCGTTGCAGGTGTTGCAGGCAATTCTACCGCACTGAAATTATCCAAGGATAAATACCATGGATTTCCATTATCTGTCGACTTAATCGCAAAATAAACGTTTCCCGTGGTCGCCGCAACAAAAGTACCAGAAAGGGTTTGATAAGCAGCATTCACAATATCTGCAGGAACCGAAGCAACCACGTTTGTTTGTGCGGTTTTTGCATTGGTAGTACCCCACGTCAATTGAAGCGGGCCAAAACCTGTTAAACCATCTGCTTTATACAAAACACTCAACTGATATGTTTTTCCTGCAGTAAGGCTAAATGGTCCTACTGCGAAAACGTTCCCCGAAGAACTGTAACGAAAGGAGATAAACTTAGTATCACCATTACCTGATCGGTTATACGATGCCTGGTTTGCGCTATACGTAGGCTGCAAAGCATTTGTACCTGATTTTGACCAGGCGCCACCAGTAACAGCAGGGAAAGTATTGTTGGCTGTAATACCAGCAAACGTCTCCGTATACGGGAAAGAAATTTGTGCTTTCGAATTCAGGATGAAAGCTCCAAACAGCGCGACAGTAAGCATTACGCGCCTTAATAGTTGGTTGATGTTTGTCATTTAAAAGAGGTTTTATTAACTTAATCTAACCTATAAAAAGTTAAACGTAAGTTAAATATACCCTAATAATTGTCAAAAGGCAAGAAAAAAGAAAAAAAATTATTCCCTAACTGCAGCATCACTCGCATCAATCATGTCGAGCAGTCCTTTTAGGTCTTTTACGTAGATCAATTTCCCCTTTAATTCAATCAAAGCCATTTTTTCCAGCTTTTTCAACTGTCTAACCACTACTTCAACAGAAGTACCAATGTAGGAAGCAAGTTCATTCCTGGACAACAACACAGGTGGGTTGTCTACTTTCTCTAGCTTAGCCACTTTATCCTGTAAAAGTAAAATAGCAATCCCCAATCTTTGAGGAACCGATTTAAAGGAAAATAAAGCTGTACGAGCAATAAAAACCATAGACGAAGCGCAAACTTCTTTCAACATGGCCTTCATCAACAAAGGCATCTGCTCTAACACCTCCATAAACTTATCTGCAGGAATAAAGCCGATTTCAGAGGGCTCCATGACCTCTACTGAAAGATGATAAATCCCATTACTAATTACTGTACGGTAACCAAAAAACTGATTTCCGTGCACTATAAAATGCGTATGCTCTTCCCCACTAAATTGACGTTTCGTAAACTTAATTCGCCCACTTTTCATCCAATAAACCCCCTTTGGAGTATGCCCTTGTTTATAGACATAATCCCCTTTCGCATAGGTTCTAAACTGAATAAGACTCAAAACTAGTTCCCGCTCAGCGTCATTCAAATCCTCTAAAGGAAATTTAAACTCTACCTGCAATACAGAGAGAAATCGCTGTAATCGCTCCTTTACTTCCAAAATTTCGTACATAATAATCCTGTTTCAATTGAGATTTTCAATAGAATGAACAGGTGGTCTCCGTAAAAATACGAAAGTCCTGAAAATATTCAGGACTTTCGATGATATAATTATTTAACTAATAACTATTTGGTAACAACCAAACGTTTTGTCGCTTTGTATCCTGGAGCATCTACGCTTACCATGTATACGCCGCTTTGTACATCGCTTAGATCGATTTGAACTGCTCCGCTCGCG
>JAPJNH010000047.1 GCA_026461075.1 Chitinophagales bacterium | reverse complement strand
GTGCCTTTTCCAAAATGGCTTTTTCCATCTCTTTCTTAATGGCAGCATTTTCATCTAACAGATTTTGCAATGCTTGTGCAGGATGCTTCGCTCCTTTCAATAAAGCAGAAACTGCATCGAGTTGTAACAATTGTGTTTCTACATAGTTCTCGGCATAGGCTCCAGTCACGACTTCAATACGACGAACCCCTGCAGCGACAGCTGACTCAGCGATGATACGACAATATCCGATATTTCCTGTTGAAGCAACGTGTGTTCCGCCGCAAAGTTCTACAGAGTATTGTTCATCCATCGTTACTACACGAACAACGTCACCGTATTTCTCACCGAACAAAGCCATAGCGCCTTTTTTGATGGCGTCATCTTTCGACATAGATGCGATTTCAACTGCTACGTTCTCGCGAATTTTTGCATTCACGATTTGTTCTACCTCGCGTAGTTCTGCATCCGTTACTTTGCTGAAATGTGCAAAGTCGAAACGCATATAATGTGGTGTAACCAGTGATCCTTTTTGTTGTACGTGCGTACCTAGAACACGACGTAAAGCCGCGTGGATAAGGTGTGTAACGCTGTGATGTGCAGTCGTATCGCGGCGACGATCCGCATCCACCATAGCAGTTACTTCGGCACCAATTTGTTCTGGAAGCTCTTCTAAGAAATGAATGATTAAATCATTTTCCTTCTTAGTATCCAATACTTTCATCATCTCTCCGCCAAAGCTTAACAATCCGGTATCACCTACCTGACCGCCACTTTCAGCATAAAACGGCGTATGGTCGAGCACTACTTGGTAAAGGGTTTTGTCCTTTTGTTTTACCTGACGGTACTTTACTAATTTCGCGCTGCTTTGTAATTCATTGTAACCGATGAAACGCACCTGATCTACTTCTTGCATCACTTGCCAATCGCCGGTTTCGGTAGAAGCGGCTTTACGGCTACGCGATTTCTGTGCGGCCATTTCTTCGTTGAAGGCAGCTTCATCCACTACAAATCCGTTTTCACTAGCGATCAAACGGGTTAGGTCAAATGGGAAGCCGTAGGTATCGTATAATTCAAAGGCATCTTTACCTGCAATCGACTTGTTGGTATCGGCTTTAATTAAAGCTTCGATACGCTTCAAACCACTTTCCATCGTGCGCAAGAAGGAGATTTCTTCTTCTTTAACCACGTTCGCTACGAAAGCTTGTTGTTGCGCTAATTCAGGGAATACATTTTTAAATTGATTCGCCAAAACAGGCACCAGCTGATGAAGCAATGGTTGTTTATAGCCTAAGAAAGTATGATAATAACGTACGGCACGACGAAGGATACGACGGATCACATAACCGGCTCCGGTGCTGCTTGGCAACTGACCATCTGCGATGGTGAAGCTGATCGCACGAAGGTGATCGGCTACTACACGGAAGGCAATTGATTCTTTCGTGTCGTCTGCCTTGTATTGTTGACCTACTAACTGTTCTGTACTTTGAATAGTAGGCAAGAATAAGTCTGTATCGTAGTTGCTCGTCTTTCCTTGCATCACGCGTACTAGGCGTTCGAAGCCCATTCCAGTATCCACGTGTTGCGCTGGTAATTTCTCCAAAGAACCATCCGCTTTGCGGTTGAATTCCATGAATACGTTATTCCAGATTTCGATAACTTGTGCATTATCGGCATTCACTAGACTTGCGCCAGGAACTTGTGCACGTTCTTCATCCGGACGGCCGTCGAAGTGGATTTCACTACATGGGCCGCAAGGACCCGTATCGCCCATTTCCCAGAAATTATCTTTTTTGTTTCCGTTTAAAATGCGTTCTGCAGGCACTCCTGCGTTCAACCAACACTGATAAGCTTCTGTATCGCGTTCTAAATTTTCTTTGCTGTCACCTTCGAAGATGGTTACGTACAGGCGGTCTGCAGGGATTTTATACACTTTCGTCAAAAGCTCCCAGCTCCATTCGATGGCATCTTTTTTGAAATAATCTCCGAAGCTCCAGTTGCCAAGCATTTCAAACATCGTGTGGTGATAGGTATCAACACCCACTTCCTCTAGATCATTATGCTTACCGCTTACACGCAAACATTTTTGTGTGTCTGCAACGCATTTATCGATCGGTTTTTTATTACCGAGGAACATGTCCTTAAACTGATTCATACCCGCATTGGTAAAAAGTAGGGTAGGGTCGTTTTTAACGACAATAGGTGCTGAAGGCACGATAGAATGGCCTTTGCTTTTAAAAAAGTCTAAGAAGTGTTGACGAATTTCCGCGGCAGTCATAATAATTGCATTAAGTCGCGAAAATAAGCAATTCTAGGACAATAAAAAAGGAGAAGTGACGCTAAAAGGAGCGTCTGCGGGAGAGATTATTTTTTAGCCATTTGTTTTCTTACCCGACTAAGGGTTTCAGGGGTCAGACCAAGATAGGACGCGATCATGTGTTGTGGCACTTGCTGTACGATATCTGGGTAACGGAGGATGAATTCGCGATAGCGTTCTTCCGCAGTGAGGGTGATGGTGCTATTCAATCGCTGTTGCGTAGCTGCCATATTGTTTTGGCTAAGCAAACGGAAATAGGTTTCCATTTTTGGAACCTCTTTTAGCATCTGATCATTGTGCTTAACATCAATTTGTAAGACGCCGGCATCTTGTAGAACTTCGATGAATATCTTGCTAGGCGCACTGTTCACTAAGCTTTGGATATCGGTGATGAGCCAGTTGCGGATCGCAAATTGAAGGGTGTGTTCATGCCCTTTCTCATCCGAATTGTAGGAGCGTAGCACGCCGTTTCCAACAAAAAGTATGTGTTTGCAGATTTGCCCTTCTTGTAAAACGAATTGATGCTTTTTGTAGGATTGGAAATGATAATAAGCTTTAACAATTGCCCACTCGGACTCTGTCAGTTGTACACGTTCACAAATATGTGTGCGGAGTAGTTCGTAAATGGTTGCTTCGTTCATCATAAGCCGACAGCAAAAATAAACCTTTCGCGCACAATTGCAATCAGCAGACAAAAAATCCCTAATTTAGACGGGTTACTATGTTAGTTTCAAATGCTCAAGATTGGTTTTCGCAGATGGAAGAACTTTGTAGTTCTTCCCCTGAACATGCTGTGGATGGTCTGCGAGCTGCACTGGTTGATATGCAAGAAGCGGATCAGGCAAAAGCACATTATTTATTAGCACAATGCTATCGCAAATTACATCAACAACAAAATGAGGAAAGCGCTTTAATGGCTTGCATAGGCTATTTCAAGGAATTAGGACAGAGGGAGTTGTATTATTTTTGCAATATTGGTTTGGCAAAAGTGAATGCAAATTTTGGTCGTTATGAAGCTTCGATGAATTATCTAAAAGAGGCGCAAGAATTGGCAACGGAAGCGAATAATCGAGAATGGATGATTCGTGTCTATGACAATCTTGGTTTATTGCATAGTAGAATGTCGCGTAACGAAGAGAGTGTGGCGTATTATACAGAAGCTTTGAAATTATTGCGCAATACTCCTGGTGGAAACCAGTTGCAATCGATGAAAACGAATATCTATCTAGGGAATGTGTATATCAAGATGAAGTTGTATGATAGAGCCTATGATCATTTTACCATGGCCCTTACAGAGTCGAAGCCGGAATTTAATTCCTATGATTCGCAGATGCCATTACGTGGCTTGGCCTATTTGTTTTTAGATCAGAAAAAGCCAGCGGCTGCTAAACGGTTTTTGGATAAAGCGCATCAATTGTTATTGCAAAAAAGTGATATTATCTCAGAAATGCGTTTGTTTTTGTTAGATGCAGAATATGAAAAGCAGTTAGGTCATTACAGTCGCGCAAAAGAAATATTGGAAGGCGGCTTGCGCCTATTTCAGCAACAAGAGGTGGCAGTTTTAAAAATTCAATATCTTCGAGCGATGGTTGAATTAGACAAAAAAATTAAGGAAGAGTAGGGATGTTGAAGTTGAATTATAGTAAGTCGTTTATTGTAGAGGCTGGTTTGGATGAAGCTGGCAGAGGACCATTGGCGGGTCCGGTTTATGCGGCGGCCGTAATTTTACCGAAAGGGTATAAGAATAAGCGTTTGAATGATAGCAAGCAGCTGTCTGAAGCGGCACGTAATAATTTGCGATTAGAGATAGAGCGGGATGCTGTAAGTTTTGGGGTGGCTTTTTGTACGCCGAAGGAGATTGATACTCATAATATTTTAGCGTGTTCGATATTGGCGATGCATCGCGCGGTGGAGCAGTTGAGTGTTAGTCCGGAATTATTGGTAGTCGATGGTAATCGCTTTAAACCATTTTTAGGAATACCACATCAGTGCGTGGTGAAGGGCGATGCGAAGTTTATGCATATTGCGGCGGCTTCGATTTTAGCGAAGGTGTATCGGGATGAGTATATGGAGAAAATTGCAGAAGAGTATCCTATGTATGATTGGAAGAAAAATAAAGGCTATCCTACTTTGCAACATCGTCGTATGATTGCGGAGCACGGGTTTAGTCCTTATCATCGTTTAACATTTAGAAGTGAATTAAAGGAACATGAGCAATGAGTTTTTATTAGTAGACACACATACGCATTTGTATGAAGAGTCTTTTGATGCCGACAGAGAAGCTGTTTTGAAGCGTAGTGTGGATGCACGTGTGCGCAAGTTGATCATTCAGAATGTCGATAGTACGACGATAGCAGGGGTATTGCAACTGGAGCATGAAAATCCGGGTTTGTGTTATGCAACGATGGGCTTGCATCCATGTTATGTGAAAGAGAATTGGAAAGAGGAGTGGGCGATAGTCGAGCAGTGGTGGTCGGAGCGTGATTTCGTGGCGGTAGGCGAGGCTGGTTTAGATTATTACTGGGACAAGACTTTTATTTCGGAGCAGAAGACTGTTTTTGAATTGCAATTGCAGTTGGCGAAGAAGAAGGGTGTGCCGATAATCATTCATAGTAGAGATTCTTTTTATGATTGCTTGGAGATGGTGAAGACGGCCCAGGATGGGAGTTTGAAAGGGATTTTCCATTGCTTTAGCGGTTCTTTAGAAGAGGCAGAGGCGGCGGTGAAGGCAGGTATGAAGCTGGGAATTGGTGGTACTTGTACCTATAAGAATAGTCGACATAAAGAGGTTTTGCCGAAGATAGGCTTGGAGCATTTGGTATTGGAAACGGATGCGCCTTATTTGCCGCCAGTCCCACATAGGGGGAAGCGAAATGAAAGTGCATATGTGGGTTTAATAGCAGAGGAGGTGGCGAATATTTTTGAGACGAGTGTATTAGAAGTAGCACGTATTACGACTGCGAACGCGCGCGATCTTTTTGGCGGCTTGGATTAATTTTCTATCTTTGCGGCCCAATGAAGGAGACGTGTCCGAGTGGTTGAAGGAGCACGCCTGGAAAGTGTGTATACGGGAAACCGTATCGCGAGTTCGAATCTCGCCGTCTCCGCCAAGTATTTAAAAACCCAGCTTAATGCTGGGTTTTTTATTGCCCAAACGAGCCAAGCCTTGCTTGAGCGAAGTGATGGGTATAAAAAACATCGCCACTGCGTTGCGGTTTTTAAAATACTTGAAGCCTCCCCCAATAAAGATGTGCGTAGCAAATCTCGCCGTCTTAGCAATAGTTAACAAAATGGGTTTT
This sequence comes from Chitinophagales bacterium, assembly GCA_026461075.1. Lineage (GTDB taxonomy): Bacteria > Bacteroidota > Bacteroidia > Chitinophagales > CAIODY01 > JAHEYX01. Next base: position 807 of record JAPJNH010000047.1, on the reverse strand, counting down.
AAAATAAAATTATGCAGTTAAAGACATAGGTAACAATAGTAAAAAAGGTACACTTAAATTATAATTAGTTGATTCGTATTTGGCCCCCATTGACATTTTGCTGTAATAGGATTTTAGTCTATTCTGATAAAGTTTTTCTGATTGAATGAACCATGCTTTTTTGCCAAGTTTTTGTGATAAAAACCATTTCTCTATCAATCTTGCCATTCTTCCGTTTCCATCTGCAAATGGATGAATTTTTACAAAAACTAAATGAATCATTGCAGCATAATAAAAAATTTCGTTCATAGTCATTTCTCTAGATAATAGAATCCTTAAGTCTTTGTAAAATAAACTCATTTCTTTGTCCAATATTTCTTTTTTTGCACCTTGGTAAATTAGAATTTCCCTTGAATATACAAAGACATCTTTATCTCTAATATTCCCTCTATACTGTTCTTCTTCAAGTAGGTTCTCAGATAGGATTTTGTGAGCCAATAATATGTTGTTTTTTGTCAATGAATTTTTACTCGCAAAATCATATGCATATATTGAGTCTTGAATTTCTTTAAAAGATTTACTCTTTTTGTTGAATCCTGAATTTGTATATCTAAGATAAGAGTCAAAATCTATCGGATTTCCTTCAATCATCGAAGAATATACTGATGACTTTGCTATATTATAACCAAACGATTCAGCATTTAAAACAGTATCCTTTATTTTATTGAAATGCTTTAATATAGAAATAGGCTGTTTTGATTTATAATAGTTTAAATATTCGGAAGTTATCAATTGGGTTTTCATAATTAAATTTACAAAAGTTATTAT
>JAPJNH010000046.1 GCA_026461075.1 Chitinophagales bacterium | reverse complement strand
GTAGTATTCGCATAACAACCAACACGCACCAAATCAAAGGTAGTAGTATCATTATGTGGTGTATAAACGACATTAGTAATCACAACCGAGTCACAGTTATACTTATTCGTTAAATGAGCCGTTGTAGAAGTATTTGGATAACAACCTACACGTACTAAATCGAATGTTGTCGTGTCATTATGCGGTGTATAAACCACATTCGTTATAACTACCGAATCGCAATTATACTGATTCGTTAAATGAACCGTTGTAGTAGTATTCGCATAGCAACCAACACGTACTAGATTCAAGGTAGTTGTGTCAGGATGTGGCGTGTAAACGATATTCGTTATAACAACTGAATCGCAGTTATACTTATTCGTTAAGTGAGCCGTTGTAGAAGTATTTGGATAACATCCTACTCGTACTAAATCAATGGTAGTTGTGTCATTGTGAGGCGAATAGTGGTAGGTCGTTACTTGATAATTAGAGCAAATCGCATCGCAACCTAAATTAATAGATTCAGTATAATCATTTTTACAACCAATCAAGTTAATCGTATCTCTCCTGTAACATACTGTTTTGGATTTAACAATTAACCTTGTGGCATGACAAGTCAAATAATCAAAAAGCAAAGTATCAATTGCACCTGCCCTTAATTGATAATTAACGCCAGCATAATTGAATACCGTATCTGGACAAATAATAACAGAGAATGTATCAAGTCTTGGCTTAATTCTTATACCAACAGTATCGTAGTGGATTGGACAAGTTAATCCAGCATAAATCGTCCAAACAAAAGCAAAACTATCCGTTGGCCATAAGACTGCTGGACGCGGAACCATTGCATTTGGGTTATTAATGCTACTGAATGTTACACCAATATTTTGAGGATAAATTTTTGACCATTCACCATTAATACCAAGAGCAACATCTCCAAAAGGAATATTACCCGCTAAATCAACGCGATCAGAATCACATGGAACCACTTGATCTGTTCCTGCATTCGCTCCGGAGGAATGACGCGATATTTCAATACTAACTTCAGTTGAATCATAAACAATAGGACAACCATTATTTGGTCCTACTGCAAGAAAACGAAGTTTATATTTACCATTCCTATTCAAATTTTGCCAAACAAATGGGTTGGTCAAAATTTGAGTATAGCCTAGCGGGTAGGTCTGAACAGCACCTGCATAAGGATCATCAACACATTTTATAAAAACTTTTGTTGTACCAGGCGCATTCAAGGAATAAGGAATAGAGACAGTTACCTCATCACAAGGCAATGCAGTATCTCTAATGGGAGCAAATTTTACAGTTGGCGGAGCAGCCTTAGTTATGGTAGTGTTAACTTTTTTAGAGCAACCCGTATTTGAATTGGTGATAGTCCATTTGAAGGTCCACGAACCATTTAAAGTTGGAAGCTTTACTGAAGTAACCTTAGCACTAGGGTTATAAATTTGGAACAAGTTATCTGTACCAGAGACAAAACTCCATGTACCTACTTCATTAGCAGCTAAATTTCCTGTTGCAGTAAGGGTGAAAAGTGAATCTGCAATTGTTGCACAACGGAATTGATTGGTTGGAGTCACAGTTGGATTTGTAACTAGTGCATTGGCTTTAGGAACAATAATCTTTACATCATCCGTTCCGGATGCACAAGGACCAGCAACATGCCAAGTAAATATATAAACACCAGTATCTAAGAAAGAAACAGTACTATTATTTTTAGTGATATCAGAAAAAGTCGGACTGCGTTTAACTCCATATGGTGTAACATAAGTCCAAAAGCTCATTTGCTGATATAATGGTTCTCCGGCATAACTTCCATTCAAAGCTGTGGAGGCTTTTGTAGTATAGCACGGTGATAAGGTAATATCATTTCCTGCATTAACAATTGCAACTCCTCCCCTATTTACAATTTGAATTTCATCATGCGAATAACACCATCCTGTACTATCCACAATGGTCCACACCAAACGACAAATTCCGCTTTTATTACTTGACAACCCAATTGGTGAGTTAGGGTTTGTTAAATCATAGATAATTACGCCTCCATCATTTTGAACTACGCTCCAAGCACCACTTTCATGTAAGCCGGGTTGATTACCATGAATAATTCGTAGCGTATCTTTTGGACAAACCATAGAATCATCCACTGTCGCAACGGCTTGCGTGATTGGATAAACGGTCCAATTGACTGTTTGCGAAGCTAAAACGCCATCAGAACAAAAACCTGAATATTTAAACGTATATAAACCTGGTTGATTAACTTTTAAAAAATTGAAAGAATCTGTTGGTACAAGATTTACTGTTGCATTCGCAGGGCTACTAACTAAAGTCCAATGTGGCTTTGTCCCTCCTTGAAAGGATCCACTGTAATTCCCTCTTAACTTTAATGAATCATTCTGACAAGTTACACCATTCAAGCCTGCATTCACGCTACAAACCTGCCCTTTTGACTCATTTGGGTATAACGCAAATAGCAAAACAAAGCTCACCAATAGGTGGAATGTTTTGCGAGCGAGTTTACTTTGACTCAAGAAAAGATTATAAGTTTCTTTGATTTTCATTCAAAGGGTGATTCAAACTTATTATTTGAGAAGATAGCCTTAGTTATCAACCAAAATAAGGGAAGGATCAAAAATACGTGAAATAATTGAGCAACAAAGGTTTTGAAGGCAGTTTTAATGTTTAATTAATTTGAAGTTATCAACATTTCAAAACTTACCATTACTGTAAATATTCCTAACTTGAAACATTAACCGACAAAAATACGATTTTTACCTTTAAATTCTAATTTATAGACATAATAATCAATTTTAATATGCTGGTTATTATATTTTTATAATTAAAAAGTATTTATTAATGAAAACAATCCAATTTATAGAACAACAAAAATAAGCACAGAAAAACTGACCTCCGAAGAATAAAAAATCTGCCATTAGGATAATTTTTGAGCGTTTTAATTAAATCCTCCTAAAAAATTAGAAATTTGTACGCAAAATTATATCCCCATTTCATGTTTTTAAATCCAAAACGCATCATTGTTTTAGCTCCTCATACCGATGATGGTGAATGGGGCGCGGGTGGTTCAATTGCCAAATGGCGTGAAGCTGGCTCCGAAATTTATTACGTTGCCTTTTCCAGTTGCCAAGAATCCTTGCCAAATGGAATGGCTGCAGATACACTTCTCAAAGAGTGTCAAGCCGCAACTAGGATTTTAGGAGTTACACAGCTCATTCAACTAGATTTTAAAGTTCGATACTTTACAGATACACGTCAAGCAATTTTGGAGGAAATGGTAAAGTTGAATAAGAGTATTCAACCCGACCTTGTTCTAACGCCTTGTAGCACTGATTTACATCAGGATCATAATACTATTTATAATGAATCTCTGAGAGGTTTCAAGAACAGAAACTTGCTTGGTTATGAATTAATCTGGAACAACATCCACATGTCAACCACATTCTTCAATACTTTAGAGAGAAAACATGTTGATGTTAAATCGGATTCGATTGCCTGCTACCACAGTCAAGAGTTTAGAAATTATCATAACGCAACCTTTGTACAATCTTTAGCCCGTACTCGCGGTACACAAATCGGTAGCGAATTTGCTGAAGCCTTCGAAGTGATTCGTTTAATATCATGATAGTTGCTATTCATCAACCAAATTTTATCCCTTGGCTAGTTTATTCTTCAAAATCAACCAATCCGATAAATTTATCATAGTTGATATCCAAATTGGTAATACAAATTCTATCACCAATCGTACACGTATAAAAGCGCAACAAGGAGAATTATGGCTCACCTTGCCTATTAAGAAAAATGAATCTAAATTAATTCACTCCATTCAAATTGATAATAATCAACGTTTGATAGATTTAATTAAACAGGTTGATGGAGATATTTATTTGGCTGATGACTGTGCATGCCAATATATTGATGAAGCGGTATATAATTCCAATGGAATACAACTAACATACACTTCTTACAAACCAAATGAATATTCACAATTACACGGAAACTTTATTCCAGGATTGAGTATATTAGACGTTATGATGAATCATACAAAAGTAGAGATTCAAAACATGATTAAATAAATCAACATGTGTGGAATTGCTGGTATAATCGGTCCTTCGAATATAAGTGTCTTAAGAAAAATGAATGCAACGCAAGCGCATCGCGGTCCAGATGCTGAAGGGTTCTACCAGAATGTTAAAAATACTGCATTTTTAGGACATCAACGCCTAAGTATCATCGATCTTTCTACGAGCGCTAATCAACCAATGTATAGTCATTGTAATCGCTATGTAATGGTATTTAATGGCGAAGTTTTTAACTACCAAGACGTCGCAAAAAAATTGAATCGCGCATGGAAAACACATTCCGATACTGAAGTAATTTTAGAAGCATTCGTTGAATGGGGTGATGATTTTGTACATGAACTAAACGGGATGTTTGCCATCGTCATCTATGATACACAAGAAGATTTTACCTATTTCTTTCGGGATCGACTTGGTGTAAAGCCTTTATACTACGGTATTATAGACGATACACTTTTTTTTGCGTCAGAACTAAAATCCGTATTAGCTGCTATCCCTGATAATAAACTGAACACCAATCATCAGGCTATTGTTGATTTCCTCCAGCTTGGCTATATTCCAAAACCTTATACCATCTACGAAGAAATTTACAAATTTCCTCCAGGTGCAAAAGGCTTTTACAACGGCTCCGAAATGGCTGTAAGTTACTATTGGAAAGCAGAGGAAAAAGTCAGTGCACAAACTAAGTTTGCGGATAATTTTAATGGAGCAAAGACCCACTTAAAAGATTTATTGGAAGATGCAGTACGTTTACGAATGATTGCAGATGTTCCTTTCGGAACCTTTTTAAGTGGAGGCATCGACTCTAGTCTGATTACAGCAATGGCGCAGAAAAATGCAGACAGTCCGATCAATAGCTTCTCCATTGCTATGCGGGACGCTAAGTTTAATGAAATTCAATATGCAAGCGCCGTCGCCAAACACCTAAACACAAAGCATCATATCTTCGAAGTTAGCGAGGCAGACACCTTAGAGCATTTGCATCAAATGACAGAAGCCTATGACGAGCCCTATGCAGACTCCTCAGCACTTCCTACGCTACTCGTTTCACGATTAGCACGAACAGAAGTTACCATGACCTTAAGTGGTGATGGCGGAGATGAATTATTTCAGGGCTATGGAATGTATACTTGGGCGAATCGCTTGAACAACCCATTAGTACGCGCTTTCAAACCTTTATTGGTGAGCGCACTCAAACAATTGCCAGAAAAATACCAACGCGGAGCAGAAGTTTTTAACTATGCCCACAAAGACAGAATTCCTGCACATATCTTCTCGCAAGAACAGTATTTATTTAGCGAAAGAGAGCTCTCCAAACTGCTGGTTAAGTCAACAAAAAACATCGCTAGCGTTAAAAATTATTTCCCTACCGCACGCACCCTTAACGCCGCTGAAAAACAAGCCTTATTCGATATTAAATATTACCTACCAGACGATCTTTTAGTTAAAGTGGATCGAGCTTCTATGCAATATGCGTTGGAGACAAGAACCCCTTTCCTTGATTATCGAGTAGTAGAATTCGCTTTAAACCTCCCTTATAATTTCAAGGTTAAAGGAGACACTAGCAAATATCTTTTAAAGGAAGTGCTCTATGATTATGTGCCGCGTGAACTATTCGACCGACCAAAATGGGGCTTCTCCATTCCATTAGTGAAATGGATGAATGGTGAATTAAAATCAACCATTGAAAACACCCTTTCTAAGGGTAATGTGGAAGCGGCAGGCTTAGTGAATTACTCGGAAGTAAAACGACTTTTAACAGCCTATCAAGGCGGAAAAAGCTATTTATACAATCGTATTTGGGCATTATACATTTTGCATCGTTGGAAGGAATCAGAAAACAAGCGTAAACAAGCGTAGTTAGCCATTCCCCTTCTTTTAAAATTCATTTTCCAAACATCTACTAAACAAAAAGCCCCTCCAAACGGAAGGGCTTTTTTATTCATAACAAAACGTAAGAATTATACACAACCTGTAGTGCTGCCGCAATTCAAACACTTGTAACAAGTGCCGCTACGAACGGTACTATGACCACAAGTAGTACATGCAGGCGCATCAGAACTAGTATGCTTTGGTGCAACAACTTCTACTTTCAAAGCCTTTGCTGCCGACGCAGCCTTGGGAGGAAAATCATTATTTGCAGGCTCTGCAGCTAATAAGTCGCCTTCCATTTGCATTTCTTGAATCAACTCATTTTGTTCTGGTTCATTTGGAACATGTACCAAATCTTCACGATTTAAGTATTCATGTCCTAATAAACGGAAGATGAAGTCGATTACAGAAGTTGCACGCTTAATATTCGGATGGTCTACCATTCCTGCTGGTTCAAAGCGCGTGAATGTAAATTTATCAACGAATTCATCTAATGGAACACCATATTGCAAACCGATTGAAACAGCGATAGCAAAACAGTTTAGCATACTTCTAAATGCTGCACCCTCTTTGTGCATATCAATGAACAATTCACCTAAAGTACCATCACCATATTCGCCAGTACGTACGAATACCGTTTGTGATTCAATTTTTGCTTTGAAGGTATAACCACGACGCTTGTGCGGCAATGTCTTACGCTCCACAATACGTGCTAATGCATGCTTCAAAGTAGTATCCTTACTTGCTTGCATACGATCGTTGATTTCATTCAACAATTCGTCTACATTCAATTGACTTAACTGGATAGAATCATCCACTTTAGTATCTTCCTTCTTCTTACTATCACTCTTAGTTGAAAGTGGTTGAGAAAGCTTACTTCCATCACGATAGATTGCATTTGCTTTCAAACCTAATTCCCAACTCAATTGATAACATTCTTGGATATCTTCTTTCGTTGCTTCGTTAGGAAGGTTGATTGTTTTAGAAATCGCACCAGAAATGAACGGCTGCGTGCTACCCATCATACGGATATGACCGTGTTGGTGAATATAACGAGTACCTTTCATACCACACTTGTTTGCGGTATCAAATACTGCATAATGTTCTTCTTTCAAGAAAGGAGCTCCTTCTAAGGTCATCGTTCCACAAACGTATTCATTCGCTGCGTCGATTTGATCTTGAGAGAACCCTAAAGCTTCTAACAAGTGGAAACTTGGATCGTTGGTTTGTTCAGGCTTGAATCCTAAACGCATCATTGCTTCTTCTCCTAATGTCCATTTGTTGATAGCAAAACCGATTTCGAAAGCACTTGGTAGTGCACGCTCGATATTTTCTAAGTCAGCCTTCGTAAATCCTTTGCTTAATAAAGCATCATGACTGATAGCTTTACAACCCGCTAAAGTACCATGTCCTTTAGCGTAATTTACGATATCTTCAACTTGTTCTGCATCGTAACCAAGTGTTTTCAAAGCACCTGGTACTGAATTGTTGATGATTTTGAAATAACCACCACCAGACAATTTCTTGAATTTTACCAAAGCGAAATCTGGTTCAACACCTGTTGTATCACAATCCATCAATAGACCGATTGTTCCTGTTGGAGCGATAACCGTTGATTGTGCGTTACGGTAGCCGTATTTCTCACCCATCATTAAAGCTTCATCCCATGCTTTACAAGCAGATGAAATCAAATAATCAGGGCAATATTTAGCACTGATACCTTGCGGTTTAATTTCTAACCCTTCATAGCTTTCTGAAGCATCATAAGCAGCGAAACGGTGGTTACGAATTACACGTAACATGTGCTCACGATTCTCTTCGTATCTAGCGAATGGTCCTAAGTGTTGAGCCATCTCTGCAGAAGTACGGTAAGAAATACCAGTCATGATTGCAGATAAGGCACCACCAATATTGCGGGCTTTATCGCTATCGTAAGGAATACCTGAAACCATTAATACAGAACCAAGGTTAGCAAAACCTAAACCTAAAGTACGGTAATCAAAACTCAATTGGGCAACTTCTGGAGATGGGAACTGAGCCATCAAAACAGAAATTTCTAATACGGTAGTCCATAAGCGAATCAAATGCTCATATCCTGGAACGTCGAATGCTAATGTATTTACATCAAACACTTTCATCAAGTTGATGGAAGCCAAGTTACATGCCGTATTATCTAAGAACATATACTCCGAACATGGGTTCGACGCGTTGATACGCCCACCCTCCGGACATGTATGCCATTCGTTAATCGTAGTATCGTACTGAACACCCGGATCTGCACAAGCCCAAGCAGCATAAGAAATCTGATCCCACAATTTAGCTGCAGGAATTGTTTTCATTGTCTTACCTGTACTACGCGCCTTCAATTCCCATTCTCCATTTGCAGCCAAAGCACGGAAGAATGAATTTGGAATACGTACTGAGTTATTTGAGTTTTGACCACTCACTGTGCGATAAGCCTCTCCTTCGTAATCATTAGAATAGCCTGCAGCAATTAACGCAGCCACTTTCTTTTCCTCTTCTACTTTCCAGTTTACGAATTCTACGATTTCTGGATGATCCATATCCAAGCACACCATCTTCGCAGCACGACGTGTTGTACCACCAGATTTGATTGCACCAGCAGCACGATCACCAATTTTCAAGAAACTCATCAAACCACTTGATGTTCCACCACCACTTAATTTTTCACCTTCGCCACGAACACCAGAGAAGTTAGTTCCTACACCAGAACCATATTTGAAGATACGTGCTTCACGTACCCATAAATCCATGATACCACCTTCATTAACTAAATCATCGCTCACACTAAGAATGAAACATGCGTGCGGCTGAGGACGTTCGTAGGCAGAAGTTGATTTTTTCAACTCGCCGTCAACTGGATCAACATAATAGTGACCTTGAGGCTTACCAGTAATACCGTAGCTCTCGTGCAATCCTGTATTGAACCATTGTGGTGAGTTAGGTGCAGCGTACTGACCTAATAAAGAGTATACTAACTCGTCATAGAAAACTTGCGCATCTTGCTCAGAGGCAAAATAGCTGTAACGCTCGCCCCATACTTTCCAACAATTCGCCAAACGGTGAACCACTTGCTTCACTGAACGCTCGCTTCCCAATGTACCATCCGCTTGCGGAACACCCGCTTTACGGAAATATTTTTGTGCTAAGATATCTGTAGCAACTTGACTCCATTGCTTTGGAACTTCCACATCGTGCATTTCGAACACCGCATCACCAGCAGGGTTTTTGATAACTGAACTACGACGATCGTATTCGTACATCTCGTATGGCGTCATGCCATCTTTTGTGTAATAGCGCTTAAACTCTAAGCCGCTGGTTTTTGTGGTTTTGTTTTGTTTTTTCATCCGAATGCTTTTAAAGGTGTATGGTTTCTTTTATTATTTGTCAGGGGTGGATTTTAGAATACCGTCGGACCCACTTGACAGTTTTGTTTGTTTGGTTGTTGGTTGTTTGTGTGATTCTGTGTTTGTCGACACATACGAAAGAGAAATACACAGTTCCTACGCGAAATCAATCCCTTCTTTTCAATCTTCACTTCTTTCCCTTCGACGCAACAAATATATAGGCGAAACTAGGGTCTGTCACCACCCTGCCATTTTATATTTTCTCACATAGTGTTGAAAAGAATTGAATTGTGGATAAAGACCAATAAATTCCTAAAATAAAGCTCCAAACCCTTTATTGGTCGCATTTATACATTTGTAAAATGTTGAAAAATTGACCCTGTAAAAACTTGTTTCGCCAAAAAAATTATACAAGTAAATCTACGTAGATGACCTTTTTGTTTAATAAGATTGAGGCGAAAAAAATTAAAAAGAGCGACCTATTAAATTAATTAACTATATCAAAGTGGTCAAAAATTCTTTCAAAAGTCTTGGCTTATATTGAGTAATTTTAAGAACTAAATTTTGAGCAATGTTACAATCAATGACAGGATATGGAAGAGCGACGGGAACGCTTTCAACAATTTCAATTGCAGTTGAATTAAAAGCTGTTAACAGCAAAAGCATCGAGATAAATCCTCGCACACCCTCTATCTATAATGAGAAGGAACACGAACTCCGTAAGAAAATCACCACACGATTAGAACGCGGTACCATCACCTTAACCATTCAACGTCAGGATACCGGAAACACCGCAACAGCCATCAATCTAGAGGCGCTGGGCAATTACATGAATACCCTTGCTCCCCTAGCCCAAGAATACCAACAAGATCAGTCACAATTAATGGTGCAACTACTACGCTTGCCCGATGTTATGCAATCTAGCAATACCAGCGTTAGCGAAGAAGAGTTTCAACTACTGAACCAACTATTAGATCAGGCAATCGACCAACTCATAAATTTCAGAAAACAAGAAGGTGCATCTCTTGCCAAAGATTTAAACAACTCCGTTAGCACAATCGCGTCTAAGCTCGAAGAAATCGCAATCTTAGCTCCTAAGAGAAACGAAAAAATAAGAGAGCAACTTTTGAAAAAAGCAAGTGAGTGGATAGAAGCCGCTAAGCTCGACTCCAACCGCTTCGAACAAGAACTTGTCTATTATATGGAACGGTTAGATATCAACGAAGAAATCGTTCGTCTACGTAACCATATTCAATATTTCACACAACAACTGATTGATACCAATTCTCTCACCAAGGGCAAAACACTCAATTTCATTTCTCAAGAAATGGGACGAGAAATTAATACCATCGGATCTAAATCCAATGACGCTGATATGCAAAAGTTGGTCGTAAAAATGAAAGATGAACTAGAGAAAATCAAGGAACAAACCATGAATGCAGTTTAATTTATTCTGCTCTCTTTATTGAATTACATAAAACATTTCGTTCGCCAAACCCTTACTCTGTAAGCGTTGTATGGCAAAACGACTCCGTTCACTACGCTTGCAATAAAATACAAGTCGTGCTTCGTTAGCAAATTTTCCTACTTCTCGAATAATATCCCCCAAGGGAATATTGATCCCCCCTCTATTCCCTTCTTCATGCTCCCACTCCTCACGGACATCTACCAATAGATACGACTTATTCTGAACATCCCATTCGCGGAGCTCTTCCCAAGTAATTCCAATCAATGCATTCTCTGGTTGAACGAACTCTTTATTTCCAGCATCCAAAACGCGACGATATTTCACAATTCGTTGCTCATTGCTTCGTACGTTATAAAGCAATAATTTATTCGCTAAAACAGACCCATCCCTAGTTAAAACTTTTATCACTTCGTTCGCTTGCAATAAGCCCAAGACGCCAACCGCTGTCGATAACACGCCATCATTCGTACAATTCGGAACATCCATATCTACCTCTGCAAACAAACAGCGATAGGTCCCGGAACGCATTCCGTCCTCCAATGGATAATTATATACACTCAATTGACCGCCATATTGCTGTATTCCGGCACTCACTAATGCTTTACCAAATTCTACACAATAATCATTCACCAAATAGCGTGTCGCGAAGTTATCTGATGTATCTACAATCAAATCAAATCGAGGAAAAAGTTCCTTGGCCAAATCTGCATCCAACCACGCATCTATCGTTTCTAGCTTACAAAAACTAGTATTTAGTTTAAGTGGCAAAACATCCACCTTCTTCAAGCCAATATCAGAAACAGTATACAAGACTTGACGATGCAAATTACTCGCAGAAACCACATCACC
>JAPJNH010000004.1 GCA_026461075.1 Chitinophagales bacterium | reverse complement strand
TTATTAACTCTATTCATGATATCTTTCATCATATCAATTTGCACGCGCTGAATTTCTAAAAGCTCTTGTTGTTGATGCATCATCAGATGATCGATCTTTTCATGCAAGATACGAATCTCCAATTCCGACTTCAAATTAATCATATAATCCTTGCGGGAGCGCTCTCTGTCTTTCTCTTCCTGACGATTCTGACTCATCATAATAACAGGCGCCTGCAAAGCTGCAATACAGGAAAGTATTAAATTCAATAGAATAAACGGATATGGATCCCAGCCTTTATTGGCTAACAAAATAACGTTCGCGCAGATCCATAAAAACAAAAAGACCCCAAATGAAATGATAAAGGTCCAGCTACCACCAAACGTTGCCACGCGATCAGCGATACGCTGACCAAACGTAAGGGGCGCTTCATTTTCCTCTACCTTATCTGTTAAGGTATCACGATCGTAAACGGAGCGCAACACTGTTTGCTCCATCTCGCCCATGGTTCCGATATCTTCCGCAATCATGGAGGCGATATACTTCTCGCGATAGTAATTCAATTCCGAAATGGAAAGGAAAGATTCTTCATTAAAATTCGGCGCATCTTGCTGAATAAGTGATACAAGGGGCTGTCTTAAGCCTCTTGCAGAAAACTTTTCTTGTAAAGGAAATTCTTTACCAGAGATAGAACTAATAAAGCTGTCCATAGCCGAAATTTATACGGCTAAGGTACGAAGCGAAAGGCATTAATCCACACCATATTCTATATGCACGGTAATACTCGCTGTTTTGTAGCGGTCGGTCGTATTAAATGCGCCTGAATAACTGTATCCTTCGTTAGAAGAGCTTCCTGTTATTTGAAAAACGCCCATGGTACAGCGTTTGATAGCACCTAGACTCCCGCCTCCGTTACTAGCAATCGTCTTGGCACGATTCCGCGCATCCTTAGCAGCCTCCGCTAAAAGATCCACCTTCAACGTGCTCAAGCCATTATAGTAGTAGGACGGTGATTCAGAATAAATGTCGATATCCTCTTGGATCAACTCCGTTATAGAACGCGATATACCCGCCACTAAATCCAAACGACTCGAATTAACGGTTACCGATTGTGAAAGGCTATAGCCTGTGAATTTGGTGCCGATTTTCTCGCCGTCTTTATTCAAAATATCTGCCTCATTTTTCGTCGTGCTCACCGAAGAAAACTCTATTTCGCTCTCCTTCAATCCCGCCTTCAACAAATACTGCTTCACACGATCCGCATCCATTTTTAAAGCCGTATAAGCTTCCGACATATTTTCTCCTTCCTCTGAAAAGGTAGCTCGCCAAACGATTTGATCGCTTTCGAAATCTTTACTCGCCAAACCAGTCACAGTGATGTTTTCGTAGCTTTTGTATTTGTACTTGATACTATTCGCCAAGATAACAGAAGCGATTAAGCCACTGATAGTAACGAAGATGACAACGAAATGCTGTTTCAATAAGGCGATGAACTTTTCTTTCATGAGTTAGATTTACTATTTATACGCAGTTTTTATAATTCCTTTCAAAGCAGAATAAGAAACAGTTACTTCACGCAAGCCGTCGGCGTAGGTACCCATCTCATAAGGGTTGTACAAGAATTTCAAACCTTCTTTGGTGAACGCAAATGAATTGGGCAATTCGAATTTATCTGAAAATTCGAGATAGGCCTTTCCAAAAAGCTTTTCATAGTTCTGTTGCACAAGTGCTGAAAGTTTAGGCAACGATTCATTAGATACAAGATCGGCGTAGCTCAATCGCTCTCCGCTTTTAATATCGAAAGTATAATAGCTGCTACCATACAAACCATGTGCGCCGCCATAATAGCCGCCTGTATTCTGACTGATACTGATATAATCCTTCGTCCATTCCAATAAATCCATGGATACGGATTCTGTATAAATGCTCATGATAAAATCGCTATCCTTATACATGAGTGCTTTTTCTGACGAACTATTTCCCATCACTAAGTAACGAAGGGTGTCGTTTATTTTAGTCCAGTTAGCTCCCGAAGCCGCGTCTTTAAATTGAAAATATTGGATATCCTTCGAGTTCGGTTCTGAAGGGGATATTGGCCCATAATACTCTTCGCGTTCCTTTTCAGTAGCTTTATGAAAATTAATAAAATAGGTAGAATCAATATGCGTCGCACTGTAGCTGTAAAGCTTTACTCCTGCGATTGGGGAAGGAATAGTGTCTACTATTGTTTCCTTGAAAAGAGTATCCAGAAACGCTTTGTTCGTGTTGACAATAAAGCCATTTTCTGCATTTTTCTGATTGCAGGAAGTGTTGCCGAAAACAGCCGTTGCCACTAGGAGCATTAATAATAATCGCATATTGCTATTTTACATATTTTTCGTACTCATGAAATTCTTCACCGACTTACGATGTTTCTTCTTACGGCAGGTAGAACCTGTCTTATAAACTTTACCACGCTTACTGTGTTTACTCGAAGTACATGATTCAAAAGTAGGTACTAATAGTAACACAGCGAAGGTCAAAAGCAGGAATTGGTTTTTCATATTTTTTAATGAGTAAGGTTTGCAAAATTTTGAACAACGTTTAAATCGACATTCCCCTGAACGCCTTTTATACGGGCATTATGACTATACTGCCACATCGTCCATTCACGGCCATCGCTCAAGCTTGGTCGCGAACCGCTGATATCACAGATCCAAATGGGATTATCTTTAAAGAAACCAGCAATGATTCGCTCGTAGCCATTTTTATTCGTGTACAACATCACCTTTCTTCCTACACGACTCTCCACAATAGCAATCATTTCTGTCAAAACCGCACGCACCTCTTGCGCTTGCGTTTCATTCACTTCGTAATTGGTATACTCTTCAACATCAATCACCAAGGGCATATCTGTCGTATCTATCAACGCCGTAGATAAAAAATTCTGCGCCTGGTCGCCTCCTGCTTGATCGAAACGAAAGAAATGATACGCTCCGACACGTAATCCTGCTTGCTTGGCTTTTTGATAATAACTACTATAATTAGGATCCGTTAACGAAGTTCCTTCCGTAGCTTTCATATACACAAAGCCATATCCTTGATCCGCTACTTTATCCCAGTCAACCTTTCCAGCATAACGTGCAATATCAATTCCCTTGGTCGCATACCGATTACGCAAAGAAGGATAAGGTCGCTTCCATTGTGGGCCGAATTTATAATAGGCCAATAAAATTAAGGCAAGGAGAAATAATCCTATCAAGGTGAATTTTATTAAAAAAAGAGGCACAGAATCCTCTTTACTCTTTTTCTTCTTTGTCATTACAAACCTAAATTACAGCTTAAACATCATAATTTTTACGCATTAATTCGATTTCTTTTTTATGCTGCTCCCGAACTTCTTCCGGAGAAATAACCAGCACCTTCGAACCATAACTCAAGATCAAATTCATCAATTCAATGGAATGATAAACACGTATTTGTACAATCATCTCGTCTTCCGACTTTGAAATGATTTGCATACTTGGATGCACCTTGTGTTCCATTATCAAAGGAATGATTTCCTTGGAGAAGCGCAACTGCACATCCATGGGGTCTTGCTGGTTCTGATGAAAGACGCCTAATGAATACTTAAAATAATACTCCTGATTGAAGTACTTGTCTTCAAAATAAGGCGCGTCACAAGCCATGATTTCTTGAATGCGGTAGAGCTTAAATACCTTCGTCGCGTTCTCAGAATAGGCTACCATATACCAACGGTTACGAAACTCTTTCAAGAGATAGGGACTCACAATTTTCTCTTTCAACTCCTGCCCAAATGGACGATACTTAATGCGTATCGCACGCCTTTCAGAAATAGCTGCAAATACCTCTTCTAGCCACTGCTGACCGGTATCCTCGGCCATTTCTCCAATTTGTATACTCTTCGCTAGATTGGGGTGCGAAAGCTTCCGTAAGACAGAGCCTGTTAAAAGGCGCGTTACCACATCATCAAACTTTTGAAAGAAGGCTGTGCCTTTGAATAAATTAAAGGTCTGCACCGCCATCTCCAAAGCCGTTCGCTCCTCTCTTGTCAATGGCACACGCTCGATATCGTCTTCGCGAGAAGCATAATGAAAACGACCTTTCTTGCGCTCCACCGTCACTGGATATACCTTTTGGATGTCTTCAATGTCTTTATAGATAAGGCGTTGCGTGACAGGCTCGAAACCATCCATCTCTAGCTGTTCATTCACGTGCTCCATGATCTCACGCGCAGTATAATGACGGGCACTTCCCAACAGCTCGTTGATGATCTTATAACGACGAAAAGAGTTCTTATTGATTGGCATGACGCAAATTTTTATACTATTTGTGAAATTTTAGTTCAAATATGTAAAATTATTTTTCAAAATGATTCTATTTTGAAATAAAAATTCAAAACGTGCGTAAATCTTTGTACCGTAATAAAACCGGAAACGATTATGAAAGACAAAGAAATTGCCAAGCTACTCCTTCGCGCCGTACAATGGACCACCCGTGAAACGAAAGATAAAGACCTGAACGATGAATACCTCGCAACCATCGACACGCCCCTGAGTCCAATCACCTGCTTCTTCGCTATCAACAATATGGAAGCAGTCGTTCTCTCCCTATATCTCCATGCGCAATATCGCAATATAACACTCGAAGCCGATAGCCTCGTTCAACACTTTGGAGAAAACATCGTCGCATTAGCAGATATCCAAGATGCGATCGACTCGCTCCTAGAAAAGAAATTCCTCTTCGGCAGCAATAACAATAAGAAAGATAAACTCAACGGAGAACAACCAACCTATC
This sequence comes from Chitinophagales bacterium, assembly GCA_026461075.1. Taxonomy (GTDB): domain Bacteria; phylum Bacteroidota; class Bacteroidia; order Chitinophagales; family CAIODY01; genus JAHEYX01. The sequence goes on along the minus strand of JAPJNH010000004.1, from coordinate 3,576 downwards.
GCGTCAACTATAAAATAATGGAAGCCGTCATCAACGGCGACGTGACCTTCTTGGAAGCAAAACCTATCCTCTCTTTTTTAGAATGGATGGAAGAGTTCAACGAACTACAACCTATGCGTAAGACAGGTTATATGAACACCCAACGTTTTATCATGGAGGTGAACGCATTACTAGCGCAACACCAAACCATTGACGAAATCCGTTGGATCGAAAAACTAGAACTCGGAAATCATGAAAAGGTACTCTTCATCGCACTAGTCGCTGAACACCTGTACGAAAGCGAACAGATCGACCTCGACGACGTCTGCCGTGATTTATTCGATTCGCCACTCATACGCGCGAACCTGAAAAAAGGACTTCGTGACGGATCCCATCCCTTCCTTCAGAAAAGTCTTATCCAATATCATAGCGACGACTTTATCATGGGCAACTATGTAAAACTAAGCGAAGATGTGCAGGCCAACTTAATCGGAGAAGATATCAAACTAGAACAACGTTTGTTCAAACCGCGTATGGGAACACTCATCGCCCCACAAACCATTGCGCAAGAAGCGCTCTTCTACAACGACAAAGAAGAAAAACAAATAGAACTGCTAGCCAAAACCTTAGAGGAAAACCGACTCCAAATTGTTTTTAATAACCTCAAACAGGAAAGCATGAAACCGGGACTAAACATCTTATTGATGGGAGGTCCCGGTACCGGGAAAACCGCTACCGTTAGAAATTTAGCGCGACAAACAAACCGCTCTATTCTAATGGTCTCTATCGATAAGATTCAATCTAAATGGGTAGGCGATTCGGAGAAAAATCTAAAACGCGTTTTTGATGAATACCGCACGCTCTGCAAATCATCCGAACAAACGCCTATCCTACTCTTTAACGAAGCGGATGCGATCTTGGGAAGAAGAATTGAAGTAACACGTAGCGTTGATCAAATGAATAATGCGCTACAAAACATTTTGCTACAAGAGCTAGAAGATTTTGAAGGCATTTTTATGGCAACCACGAATTTCGCTACACACCTCGATAGCGCCTTCGACAGACGCTTTCTCTTCAAGGTGGAATTAGAAATGCCTGACGAAGACGTGCGTTTAAAAATCTTAGAAAACAATTTTAAAGATGTCGCGAATGAAACATTGCAAGAGATAAATTCGTTATACAGATTAACGGGTGCACAAATCAATAATATCAAAAAGAAATTGTTGATACGCACCGCACTTGAATTTGAAGCGAGTGCTAATGAAATACTGTTTACTCTTTGCGAAGAAGAGTTTGCTATCAAACGCTCGCAACACAAAAAAGCCATTGGATTCACTCATTAAAAAATAGTTTATGTTATACGCTAGCTTGTTCGCCGCCGCCGCATTTATTATTGGTTTTGTCATCAGTCGATTACTCAGTACCAGCAAACATTCTGCTATCGAAGCACGCGCTATCCTGGCTGAAAATCAGGTAAACGATTGTAGTATAGAACTGAAAAATAATCGAGCACGTATCGAAGGGCTCTTACAAGAGAAATCTTTCGCGGAGCAAAAAGTGAGTATGCTCGAACAGCAAATAAAAAACAAAGGATCCGAGCAAGAACAGCTTATAAGCACCTTGAAATCGCATTTTCAAGTAATGGCACAAGAGGTGTTAGAAAGCAAGAGCAAGAATTTTTCAGAACAAAGCGAAAAACAAATTCAAGATTTACTCAATCCACTAAAAAAAGAAATCACCGATTTCAAAAGTACCGTCACAGATACCTATGAGAAAGAAGCGCGTGAACGACATTCTTTGGAAGGGCGAATCAAAGATCTTGTAGCAACCAGTGATAAAGTAGGAACACAAGCAGATGCTTTGGTGAATGCACTACGTAACAATACCAAACAACAGGGCGACTGGGGCGAGGTAATCTTGGCTTCTATCCTGGCTAATAGCGGTTTACAGGCTGGTCGTGATTTCGAAGAGCAGGCATTTATTAAAACAGCAGATGGGAATATTATAAAGGATAAAGAGGGGAATGCCATGCGTCCGGATGTAAGCATTTACTTCCCTGATAAAAGAAATGTCATCGTCGACTCGAAAGTATCGCTCACCGACTGGGTACGTTATTGCGAAGCGAGTGATCCGAACTTACGTAACGAAGCGATGAAAGCACATATCCGTTCCATTAAAAAACATATCGATGAATTAAGCGCGAAAGACTATCCACGCTATGCCAATGCTTTCGGTCAGGTACTCATGTTTGTTCCCATCGAACCCGCATTTTTAGAAGTGCTAAAAACAGATTCGAGTTTGTGGAAATACGCCTACGATAAAAAAGTATTGTTAGTCGGACCAACGAATCTTATGGCCGTCTTGAAGATTGTCTTTGAAATGTGGAAGGCAGATGCGCAGAATAAAAATGCGATTCAAATTGCAGAACGCGCTGGTGAACTCTATGATAAGATTGTCAATTTTCTAGAGAGCTTGAATGAAGTGGGTGAGTTTATTAAAAAGGCGGAACAGTCGCATGCAAAGGCGCTGAAGCAACTTGCTACAGGAAAAGGCAACGCGATGAAAAAAGCGCAAGAGCTAAAAGAGATGGGGGCGAATACCAGCAAAAGCATTCCCACTAAATTTCTCAACGAAGAGGAGGGGAACGATTCAACACAAATAAATTCTAATAACAACCTAAACGCATAATTATGTTCGGCATTGAAATCAAACCAAATTCAATTATCACGGTACACTTAAACGGAGGCGACAGCAATATCAACTTTACCTGTATTAACGACATGCGTGAACTCATTCAAGAATTAAAATGCATGTTTCACGGCAAGTTGATTGATGTTATTCTAATACAAGAAGGCCGTCGCCTTGGTCAGTTGATGATCGACTGTTCGTAGAAAATATTAACAATTGGGGTTCGTACGAAATAGAATAATGTTCTATTTTGCATAACATGAATCATTCGTTGAAACCAATCTGGCTAATTCTAATTATCGCGATTAGTAGTATTGCTTGCTTTGCGCAAAAGGGTGGAAAGCAGTCGAAGCAGATTGTAAAGTATGTGGATACATGTTCGAAGCACAACGACTTTAAATACGTACAATCGAAATATGATACGCTTATTCCGTGTATGAATGGCTTGTTCATTACGTATGACACGTTCGACTATCGCCAATATTACCATTTGCTAGGAATGGACTCTTTTGTGGTTAAAGAAAAAGAGGCAGCAAAACTATCGGCGAATAATTATGCCAACGAATATCTATTTGGAGATTTTAGAATCAATTGTAAAAAATGGGGATTGATCGATAGTACGAATCGAGTTATCATTCCATTTATCTGTGATGGAATCGCGCAAACAGGCCAGGATTCTGGGGTATTCAGCCTTTACAAATTTTCCTTTTCATTAAACACCGGAGTACCTCGCTATAAATATGGGGGCTATTATTTTCAGTTTAACAAGAACGGTGAATTTAATAATAGTCTGAATGCATTTAACGCTTTTGCAATCACAGTTGTTTTCATAAGCGACTTTCACAATACCAACTTCGTGATAAGTCAGGGACCAGGTTTCTATCTGCCTGATAGTTATAGGAAAAATGA
>JAPJNH010000045.1 GCA_026461075.1 Chitinophagales bacterium | reverse complement strand
TGTGGTTAGCAATCGCCTAGAGGATGAACCAATGGATTCTTTGGCCATCAACCAATATTTATTGTTTGCAACCCACGGCCCCATCCTTCGTTATGGAGCTATCACAATCGGAAATCAAGTGCTTGCAGAATATAGCGACCTATTTAATTATGTCCCACTAGCCAATCGTCCAGCAGCAGAAGATGAAGACAAAAACACTGAACAAAGCTCCGAAGCTAAAAAGTCTCCTGCGAAGAAGCATACCAACAAAAAGAAAAAGCATCATTCATAAATACAATAGCACTATGCAAAAAATTGGTTTTTTAATTGTGCTGCTGTTGTCATCTTGTATTGCTTGTAACTTTGGTAAAAGCAATTCAGAACCAAAGCGTATTAAAATAGCAAAACGCCTTCCTAAAAAGGATTTAAGAGCATTCGAACAAGCATTTTATATTTATAACAAGTGCTCTGCAATCTGGATAAATCTTGAGCGTTTACAGAATTTGGAGACGGATGACTTAATACGTGAAATTGATTTATGCAGCTCTCGCATTGATTCCTTAAATGCCTTCTGTTATGCTGATGATTCACTACAAAATTATCAGGATCGTTTTCTTGAATTGATGCTTGTCCGAATACAAAATTTGAAATTGGCAGCAGAGGAGAAAAGAGTAATAACGAGCGAAGAGGTGAACGACTCATTAACGAATATCGTGTGCGGTGATATGTTGCGCTATACCCTGCATAAATACGGCCCGAAAGGAAAGTCGCTTATGTGTATCCTTCAGGATGACAGCATTTATCTTACGCATCCGCAACGATTGAATCCACTTCTCCAACTTAATCGTGGAGCGAAAGAGAACCCCAAGGAAGAGTATCCTCGTTTACAAAAGTTGATTGCTAATCACCAAGATTCATACCTGTCGGCCTATGCTACACTGCGCGCAGGAGAACTGTTGGAAGCGTATAATAACGAGCTAGCATCAGAAGATATCACGGCTTCGGAAAAAATGCTCGCTACTGGATTAAACGCTCCCTTTTATCATCCTTACTACTACGATACTTGGTTGCGATGGGCCGCGGTCTATCAACGTAACTGGGGCGGCTCTTCTTCTACTTCTAGAGTATGTAACCTCGAACGCAATGAGATGCGTCATAAAATCGCCCTTAAAATTTTGGATCAAATCGACCGAAATCCGGAAGATTTTTTTGCGCAAGCGCAGTTCTTTAATCTTATGTTCTTCAATCCTGTCAACCCTTCATGGCCTTATTCCAAAAGGATTTTTGAAGAATAAACATCCTTTATAACAGACAAACAAACGACTTGAGGCTAGGGGAGTATTCGTTATTGGCTTATAACTTGGCGACTCCACAGTTAAGGTGAATAGCAGCTCTCCTATGTCCTCAACTAAAGCTCGGGTAACAGTAATGAAACCCTGCTTGCGGTAGACGTTTCGAGATCACCCGCTGACTGTTTAATACCAAATCCGCGTCCGTTCCAATCAACCAGCCTCCGATACGCATCGCAAAAGCAGGTGTCGGCAATCCTAACCATACACCGTGGCGTTTGCGCAACTGTTGCATAAAAATCGCATTCGGCAAAGGTTCTGGCGAACATAAATTGTAAGCTCCCGCTGTCTCCGTATGTTCTAAGAAAAATTCGACTGCTCTGCAGGCGTCGATCTCATGAATCCACGAAATATATTGCTCACCACTGCCTTGCTTTCCGCCTAAACCCAGCTTCGCAAGGGCATTCAAACGTGGCAATACGCCTCCATCTTCTCCTAAAATCAAGCTAATTCGCATCGTTATTCCGCGCATCCCTGCAGGTCGTGATTCGTCGAAAGCCTTTTCCCAACGCTGACAAACCGTTCCCATAAAATCATGATTCCGCAAACGCGTCTCTTCGTCCCAATCCTGTGTTTGCGTATACGGATATAAGGCAATGGCAGAAGCGTTCATCCATACCTCTGGCAACTGCTTTACTCGTTTCAAGGCTTCTCCAATGGCTTTAGTGGTTTCAATACGCGACTGTAAAACGCGCTGACGGTGGGCACTCGTTGGTCGACCATTCACCGACTCTCCTGCTAAATTGATAATCGCTTTCGCACCTTCTAAGGCTTCAACCCATTTGCCAGAAGGATCTGCAGGGTTCCACTGCAAAGTCTCGACATTTGGATGCGCACTCGGAATCGCGCGGCGTGTCAATACCACAAAATGATATTGGTCTTTTAAATGACGAATAATCGCCTGACCAAAATATCCAGACCCTCCCACCAAAACGATTTTTTCCATATTCTTGTAATTC
>JAPJNH010000044.1 GCA_026461075.1 Chitinophagales bacterium | reverse complement strand
TTTTTGGGCAAAGTCTTTACAGCAACCGTTTCACGAGCTGGGAAATCTTTTTCAAAACATGCCCCATAAAGTTCATTGACTTTTGCAAAGTGCGACATATCACTCAAGAAGATACCCGTTTTTACGATATGACTAAAATCCATTCCAGCAGCAGTTAATACCGCTTCAAGATTGGCTAAAACTTGTTTCGTTTCAGTTTCTAAATCGGCAAGATTTAATTCATTGCTTGCAGGGTCAATAGCAATCTGACCGCTGATATAAAGGGTATTGTCAACCATAACCGCTTGGCTATAAGGGCCGATCGGTGCAGGTGCGTTATTGGTGTGAATGATTGTCTTTTTCATATTACTTCAAAGTTACGATTTTTCGAAATTTTTAGTCGAATTTGCTACACTTAATTCGTTAGATTTTACTTAAAGATTTTGTATTTTCGGCCATGCAGAAAAATAGGATTTGCGAATTGTTTCAAATTGAAATACCAATCATCCAAGGAGGGATGATTTGGTGCTCCGGTTGGGAATTGGCATCTGCAGTGAGTAATGCCGGCGGCTTAGGTTTGATAGGCGCAGGCTCTATGTATCCTGAAATTTTACGTACACATATTCAAAGATGCAAACAGGCCACTAATAAGCCTTTTGGAGTGAATGTTCCGCTTTTATACCCTGATATTGAGCGTTTGATGGAAATTATTATCGATGAAAAGGTTCCCATTGTTTTTACTTCGGCAGGGAATCCAAAAACATGGACAAAGACCTTGCAAGCAGCAGGTATTAAAGTTGCGCATGTAGTCAGTAGTTCGAAATTTGCAAAAAAATGTGAAGAGGCGGGTGTCGATGCAGTTGTTGCTGAAGGATTTGAAGCGGGTGGACATAATGGAAGGGAAGAAACAACTACACTTTGTTTGATTCCTACAGTAGCCTCTACAATTACAATTCCATTAATCGCAGCAGGCGGCATTGGTTCCGGAGCCGCAATGGCTGCATGCTTAGCCCTTGGTGCGGATGCCGTTCAAATAGGTAGTCGTTTTGTAGCAAGTATAGAGTCTAGCGCACATCCTGCTTTTAAAGAAAGAGTTCTTGCGGCTCAAGAGGGAGATACTAAATTGAGCTTGAAAGTGCTAACGCCAGTTCGACTATTGAAAAATGATTTTGCCGAGCGTGTGCAAGTATTGGAGAGTGAAGGTGCTAGCAAAGAGAAAATGATAGAAGTACTGGGTAGAGCCAGAGCCAAGAAAGGAATGTTTGAAGGAGATCTGGAAGAGGGCGAATTGGAAATTGGACAAGTATCTGCTCAATTAGATAAGCTGATGCCTGCAGGTTCAATCGTGAACGAAATTTGGCAGGATTGCCTTTTTCAAATAAATAAATTGCAATTAAAATATTTAGGATAAACACCCAACTGATGAAGCGCACCCTTGGTAATTTTCTTTTTTGTTTTGTTCTGATTAGTAGTTTGTATTCGTCTAAAAGTTTTGGCTTTTGGTATGGAGAGCATAAGTTTATCAGCGATCAAGCATTTAATAAATCAATTGCTCTAGACCCTAATCGTTCAGCAATTTGGTATAATATGTTGGAATTAAATCCAACACAGCAACGTGCAAGCGTTTTAAATTTCTCTTCACAAAGTTTACATTCTATTACTTACGGCGATATTTCTGCGGCTTCTGGCGAATACGAAAAGGATGTTCGACAATTGTTTTATATGTTGGTCCGTAAATACCCGCAATACTGGACTTGTTGGGATACTCGTTCATTGACAGCAGCTAAAACGGATTCTAGTTTAATTGAAAAAATTAAGCGTCATTATAAGGTGGAGAAAATGTCCGTTAATAAGGAAGACGCTTATAACGATGTCAATATCATGTTCGCGGATGGTTCTCATTTCGCCATGGAAAATACCAGTCATTTTGCTGATTTTGGTTCTACGCATACGATCAGCGATGAGTTGAGTAATGCGGTACAGCGTTTGGTGGTTATACCGGAAGGTCGTTTTAACTCTATGCTAGAATATCAAATCGCTCGTCAGATTTTTTATCGTGGAGTGAATATCAATGCGCCTGATTGGAGATTAAATATTTCGCAGGTTGATTCTTTTCTAGTAACCATTCAAAAAGAGAATATCGCCAGTAAATACTGTGTTTTTCATACTGTGTCATTGCAATTTGCTGATTGGGCAGGAATTGAATACGGTAAAAAATCCAATCCGGAAAAAGCTGCCTTACTTATGCAGCTGAGTTTTTTATTTAATGCCTACGCGGATCATTTTTTGCAAGATGCTTTTGCAGGAGGTCATTTGGTGGTGAACAAAAAAGATCTTAAAAGTTTTAATGGAAAAGGTGCTCACGATTATTATAACAAGGAAGGTATTCAAGTTGATAACGTCGATGTGTCACCATGGATTGCTTACGGAGATGGATATTTAGATACCAATCAAATCAATTACCAAAAGGTATTGCAGGCAAGCATCAATTCGATTAATGATGTGTGGAGTCGTTTTTTACAACATACGCGCTACCCAAGTTCTGCAACTATGTTAGAAGAGTTGCATGACAAATCCGAAAAGCAAATCATTGCCATGTTCATGCGTCAATACACCGCCATGCGTGTGATTCCATTACCAGTTGAGCTTGGTCAGGTAGATTTTATTAGCTCTAGAAATGGTTTGTTTGTTGGTTCAACTATTTCTATGCCAAAACTTTTTGCTTCGAATTTATTTCCAGACGCTGATTTTTATCTAGGCTTCGGAAAGAATTTTTGGTATGGCGCTAATTCAACAATGAAGCATAAAGAATCGAATTTATGGCTAGGTTGCAGCCTTTATTATGGATGGTTTTCTCCAACCAACAAAACAGCTCCATCGGGCTTGGCTAGAATTTCTTTATTTGAAAGTATTTGGCTTAATTCAATTGTATTCGATCCATTTTCATTCCGTTTTATTCAGTTAAATAATGCAGCAACGGATAGTAAATATGCCAACAATTTTATGGCTAGAAATCATTTATTCTCCATTTGGAATCCATCTTTTGGATATGAATACAAATCAATTGAATCGAAGTTTAGTTTTTCTATTCGCTTGAATTATTTAGAATTAGCTAGCAATGAACAAAAGAATTGGTATCCTTCTATTCATCTGCGCAGGTATTTATAAGAATTATTAACTTTACTCTAAATCCACCATATACAATGAAAAATTATTTTCTTCTTATCCTATGTTTACTGTTAGGGATTAATGCAAATGCTCAAATGGCAAATGCTCCTTTAAAAAAGGAAGCCTATAGTGATGCAGCTAAAAGAACGACAATTGTTGTCTTGCAAAGTGAAGATCCAAAGAAAACGACGAAGTTGAAAAAGACTCCTGAAGATTATGAAGCATATAAAATGGATATTGAATATTTCAATGAAAATTTGAAGGCTTCTGTTGAGAAATGGTGGCGCTTTACGGAGAAGTATGAATTCCACTCCTATGCAGAAATGACGAAAATGGTTAAAGGTAAAGCGGCGAAGAATTATGTGGTGTTAATCTATCAACAACAACGTAATAACCCAGCTCCTCCTTCGCAAGTAATTAATGCTGTATTGCCTTATAAGCGCCTTTCTACCCCAGAAGAGTGGGGTTGTTTTGAATTACGTACACCAGAGAACTTATTGCCAAGTAAGCCTGCCTTAGATGTAGTGAAGTTGCCTTACCAAGCTCCTTCTATCGGTGATATGGTTTTCGCCATGCATGTAATGCAATTCAACTTGGCGAACAAATCGGAAGGTCTTTCTGAAAGTCAAATTAAGATGAATGTTAAGAATTCTGGAAAGTTGATTAAGAACAAGACACTTTATATGGATCGCACAGAAATTGATGATAATGAATTAAACGAGCAAGTGATTCACAAAGCATATCCTTATGAGTATGTTATCGATGAGCGCGATAGTATTCAACAGTATTTGATTCGTGCTTCGGGAGATGCTTTAGTCCCAATGATTGTACCTGGCAATAATATGGATATGGTGCATTATTTAATCAGTGCGGAAGATGGAACCATCTGCGGTATGTATTCATTGCCGTATGACGCAAAAGATTCGCGTCGTTTACGCATTACACGTGAAGTGTTGAAAGTATATGCTAAAATGGGTAAGACTGGAACAGCTAACTAAAAAATAAATAATTCGATGTATACTAACGTACAGAAAAGATTGGCAGCCGAGCTGCAACAAATTGAAGAAAGTGGCTTGTTTAAAAAAGAACGTATCATCACGTCTCCGCAAGGTGCAGACATAACTGTGGATGTGCCTGGTAAAGGAACATTAAACGTTATCAATTTTTGTGCTAATAATTACTTAGGACTATCCTCTCATCCTGCGACTATCAAAGGAGCGGAAGATGCATTACATAGTCATGGTTTTGGAATGAGCAGCGTTCGCTTTATTTGTGGAACACAAGACATTCATAAAACATTAGAGCAAAAGATTGCACAATTCTTAGGTACAGAAGATACTATTCTTTATGCTGCAGCATTCGATGCAAACGGGGGTGTTTTTGAACCTTTGTTTAACGAAGAAGATGCGATCATCTCCGATGAACTAAATCACGCTTCCATTATTGATGGCGTTCGTTTGTGTAAGGCTCAACGTTATCGTTATTTACATAATGATATGGCGGATCTTGAAAAGCAATTGCAGGCGACTGCTCACTTGCGTAGTCGTATCATTGTTACCGATGGCGTCTTTTCTATGGATGGCACCATTGCGCAAATGGATAAAATCTGTGAACTCGCTGATAAGTACGACGCATTAATCATGATGGATGAATGTCATGCCTCTGGTTTTATGGGTAAAACAGGTCGTGGCACACACGAGTATCGTAATGTAATGGGACGCATTGATATCATTACAGGAACGCTTGGAAAAGCCTTAGGAGGTGCCTTAGGAGGTTTTACATCTGGACGTAAAGAAATAATCGAGATGCTTCGTCAAAGAAGTCGTCCTTATTTGTTTAGTAATACCTTGGCTCCGTCCATTGTTGGTGCTTCTATCGCTGTCATTGATTTGTTAAGCAGCACTACGAGTCTTCGTGATAAGCTTTGGGACAATACACAATATTTCCGCAAAGAAATGACCGATGCTGGTTTTGATATTAAAGCAGGTGAACATCCGATTGTTCCAATCATGTTATATGACGCTGTTTTGGCACAGAATTTTGCATCAGCGTTGCTAGATGAGGGTATTTATGTAATTGGGTTCTTCTATCCTGTTGTGGCTAAAGGAAAGGCACGTATTCGTGTACAAATTTCTGCAGCACATGATCGCCATCACTTAGATAAAGCGATTGCGGCCTTCACTAAAGTAGGTAAGGAATTGGGTGTATTGAAAGCTTAATAGCTTAGGTACTTCGCAAATATGTCTTGTAAATGAGCCTGGCTTTTTAGCTGGGCTTTTTCTTTTTTAGCGCCTGCAGGATAAGTATCAGTGGTGTATTTCTCGCCCGCTAATTTATTCCAAACTAAGCCGCCGTTTAAATCTACCCAGCCATAGCCTTCGTAGAAGTCAAAAAACGCAAAAGGTTCTTTAGGATTCAATAAACTCTTACTCCAACGATAAGAAGTGCTATTTAAACCAGAAGCATGTAATAAGGTATGTGTGATATCCGTTTGGGAAACAACTTGTGCATGTGTTTTGCCTGCGTAGGCTTTGTTCAAGCCTCCACCGCAAATAAGTAATGGAATTTGATAATGTGACAGGCATGCATAATCATGTTCACGAGGACTATGATGCCCATGATCAGCCACAATTACGAAAACGGTATTTGCATACCACGTCTGCAACTTCGCCCAGTTGAAAAACGCACCCAAACAACTGTCGGCGTAATAGATGCTGTTTATATATTCATTTTCTTCGCCTCCACCTGTTATTCTGCGTGGGTATTTGCCATCAAATGGCGAGTGTGTGCTTGCGGTAAATAATACTGACAAGAAAGGTTGCGGCTCCTTCGCCATTTGTTCGCCCCATGCTTTGAACATAAACTCATCGTGAATACCTAGCTTACCCACTAATACGCTTGGGGCATTAAAATTATCTTGCTCCTTGATTTCATCAAAACCCTCGTAATATAAATAGCTCTTTATATTTCCATAGGTTAATTGGCCCCCAAACAAAAATGAAGAGCGATAACCTATTTGCTTCAAATCTCTATTTATACAGGACAAATGAGGATACTTACTATTGTTGGCAAGTATAGTGGTGATGGGCTGTGCAGGGAATCCACTTATTATTGTAGGGACGCCTTGATCGCTGGTATGACCGCTACAATAGGCTTGTGTAAATAGTAAGCCTTCTTTACTTAATGCGTCAAAATTACGTGTTAAATCCGCGTCTCCGCCACATGACTCCACCACATTCGCACTCCAACCTTCTAGTATTAATAGAGCGATATTTGGCTTATTAACGCCAAATAATGTTTTGCAAGAATCATTCTCATTAACTTGATAAAGAGAATCTACGATAGCAGCAGCAATTCCATCCTCCATGAATTGATAAGGATTCTTATCACCGGCCTGAATATTGTTTAGATAAGAATGCATCAAGGTCCAACTCGGATTCACGGCCGCATCATTCAATACCTGTTTGTTAGAATAATAGACATTGCTTTCGTTGATTGGAATCGGACGCCATCCTCCTCTGATACCCAAGAATAATAATCCTAGTACAAAGACAATTTCTACTCCATTTCGCAAATAGCTGAAAGGGGCAAGCGCACTTGTTTCGTTTTGGTACAATTGTTTGAAGGTTCTTTTTTCAAATCGACGATAAAACCAATGTGAAAACACACTGATACACATAATTCCAATTAGCCAAGTTTTGGTGGAAACGGATGTAATTACCTCAACAGGGTTTTGTAAATGAAAGAGAATTTTATAATTCAACTTAATCCCCATTTCTTCATACACCACAATGTCTACGCAAAAAATGATTGTTGTTAAGGTGATAAGAATTGCGCTGACCCCCTTCCATAAACCTTTCCAGATGTTATTTTCTTTCCACAAGGAAAAGGTAAAAAAGAAGGGTAGGTACAATGCCGATAAGTAGCAAGCTGTACTCAAACTTAAGGGTACGGCATGCCACAAACTTGCGAAAGTCGACCATCCCTCTAAATTAAAGGTGCGATTCCAAAAGTATAAAAGGAAGAATAGTTGTTGCCAAGCAAACAAATAAACAAAACCAATGACATGTTTATACGCTTGTCGAAGAAAAGGATATTTGATAGGTAAGAGCACTATCATGCCTTATGAAAATAATGTAAATATAGTGTTGCCGTAATTTCTGCTTCGATTATAGTGCGGATGATCCTCAAATCTGTTTTTGGAATCGTGTTCCATTACAAATAATCCATCTTCCTTTAAAAGAGCGTTTGCAAAAATTAAATCAGGCAATGTTTCTAAATGTGGCAATTGATAGGGAGGGTCTGCAAAAATTAAATCGTACTGTCCTGGCTGACTATTGATAAAGCGAAAGACATCCATTTTAATCACTTTACATTCTTTTTCTATTTTTAAACTTGCTCTGTTTTTCTGTATGAAACTAATAAGCTTGGCATCCATCTCTACGCACGTGATATCTAAACAGCCTCTAGAAGCTAATTCATAGCTAATGCTTCCAGTTCCACCAAATAAATCTAGCGCACTAATCGACTCCCAATCGTATATGTTTTGAAGGATATTAAAAATCCCTTCCTTTGCATAATCAGTTGTAGGTCGTGCTGGCATTACTTTCGGAGGTTGAAAGTTAAAGCCTTTAAATTGTCCGCCAACTACTCTCATGATAAAGCACCTTGTAATGACAAATAACTTTGAGCGCTGCATTGCTCAATACCCTTGTGCGACCAACCCTGGCCATATAATTCTACATGTCTGAAAAACTTCAGTAGGGTAGTATACACTAATGAGTCTTGTCTGATATTAGAACTAACATGTAAAACATCTTTTTCAGCGTCAAAGCCAGGATGTTGTTGGTAGGCTAATTGTAAGAAGTAAACAATATCTTCGGGAGCTTTGAACTGAAATTGATTAGCGAATAATAATTGCTTGTCTCTAAACAGTAGAATAAAGAAGGTACGACCACTAATATCTAAAAAAACACCTTGTTCTGATTGGTTAAGGTGAGAAAACATCCATTTGAAAAGTCCTTCAACACGGTGTGATATAGTTCTCGGATGTAAGTAGCTTTGTACCGCAGCCATCACTTGGTTTGGCGTATGAAAGGCTACTTGTAAAGTAGATTCTGCTAAGGTATTACAAGTCTGCCATTCTTTTTCTGGATCTTGAATCAAGTTGATTTCCGTAGGCAAAATACTAAACGGACTCAATGAATGACTTAGATGTATTACACGACCTTTCATTTTTACAAACACAATATCTTGTTCAAAGATTGGTTGTAATAAAGCCGGATGATTAAAGGTGGAGGGCTCGGTTGCTTGGTATTCACCAAGGAAAAATACTTTCGATTTATTGGCGTTTGCCAAAACATAAACCACGGAGCTTTCATTAATTTCTACCCATAATTCTAAATCTGGCGACTCCCACTGAATCTGTTCGAGAGGACCGATTTTTAATGTTTGAATTGGACGTAAGAAACTCATAAATCAAAAGTACGAATTTTATCGATTAATCTTATTTTTGAGCTATGGCATACGAAAAAAAGCATCAACCGCTAGCAAGCTCTCGCACCTTCACCAATCGAATGTTGTGGAATGTATTATTTGGTTTAATATTACTTGCTTTAGGCTTAGGGATTGGCGTTTGGGGGTATCACCAGTTTTGCCACTATTCTTGGATTGATTCTTTATTAAACGCCTCCATGATTTTGTCGGGAATGGGACCAATGAATCCTATCACAAGTGATGGCGGGAAGTTATTCGCTTCTTTTTATGCAATCTTTAGCGGAGTCGTTTTTGTTGCAACAATAGGAGTTATTCTAGCGCCCTTATTACATCGTGCAATGCACTTTTTGATGATGGAAGAGGATTAATAATCTCCTTCATGCACAATTTCCATTACAGTGCGAAAAGCTATGAATAGATTGCCATATTTGTTCATGACATCATCACGGAGTTCGTTCGCATGCTTGTTAAAGTATTCCTCCAACAAACCGCGTTCCGTGCATAAGTATTGAAATGAGTAGGTACTCGTTCCATCAGGTTCTTCTACTTGATCCATTTTACTGATTCTGTAATTGACAAATTTTCCAGTTTGCATGACATCCGGAACATGTTTTCCCTTCATCCATTCTAACCATTCTGCTTCAACACGTTGATCAATTTTTACTGTTACATTATAGACTAACATAATCTTTATTTCTTTCTTTTCTTTATTGGAATTAAGTTCAAAGCTAATGAATTTATGACCAAGACCACATCGCTTCCGGTCATGCTAAGTGCGCTCCATAATGGTGCGATAAATCCAAAAGCAGCCGATGGAATCGCGACTACGTTATAGAGTAAGGCCCAGCCAAAATTCGTGTAAATCGTTCGCATAGTCGACTTGGCGATAGCATGTGCATCTGCCAATAATGCTACGTCGTCATGCATCAAAATAATATGCGCACTTTCCATTGCGGTAGCGGTGGAAGCATGAATAGAGATGCCTACGTGTGCCGCAGCTAAAGC
>JAPJNH010000043.1 GCA_026461075.1 Chitinophagales bacterium | reverse complement strand
TCTTCATTCTTCATTATCTTTACAGCATGTCTCCTATCATCCCTATCGCAGCAGATCATGCGGGCTTCGCACTGAAAGAACAATTAAAGGCTCATTTCGAACAGAAAGGCTGGTCGTTTAAAGATTTCGGCACCCACAGCACCGACTCCATGGACTATCCAGATGTAGCGCATCCGCTTGCTAGCAGTATTGAAACGGGTGAATTTCCTAAAGGAATCCTGATCTGTGGCTCTGCTCAAGGTGTGGCAATGTCTGCTAATCACCACGCTGGGGTTCGTGCGGCGATTTGTTGGCTACCAGAGATCGCTTCGCTTTCTCGTCAACATAATGATGCAAATATCATCTGCTTGCCTGCTCGTTTTATCACATTCGAACAAGCAGTTGAAATGGTTGAAACATTCTTCAATACAGCATTTGAAGGCGGACGTCATCAGAATCGTGTCGATAAAATGATGAACTGCTAGTAATTGCTATGTGGCGAAAACTTCTGCTTATCTTATTGATCGCTTGTCTTGGAATAGCCTCTATCCAAGCCAAACACGCTTTGCGTAAAATAAGAAAAGCGAAAAAATCGCAAATCTCGCAAGCAGCCATCGACTCCCTCTCTCCAGAAATGAAGGAGTTTTATATGAACGCCATCCTGAATAGCGATTCTACCAGCTACGACTCGATCTACTACGTAGCCCTCGATACACTGCCATTGCATATTATCGATTTTAAACAAAATATCTTCTTTCAAAAACATCTGCTCCGGGAGGAAATTGTCCAAAAACGACCAGAATTCCCTTCCAATTACCTCTTTTACTTCATCATATTTCTAACAGGCGTCGTCGTATTAGTCAAAACATTTTTTACCAAATACCTCAACGACCTATTCCGATCCTTTCTTAATTTTCAAACAGCGCAACAAGTCATGCGTCAGCAAGACCTTCGCTTTTCATTCCCAGCCATCCTTTTGATGGGCAATTTTTACCTTGCGCTTGGCCTTTTCTTCTTCCTAAACGGAAGTTATAACAACTATTTCCTCCTGAAACAATATTGGCTTTATCCTGTCTTTTCCCTTTGTATAGCAGCCTTTTTCAGCGTGAAAGTATTTCTATATCAGTTTTCAATAACGCTCTTCGCCCCAAAATCGGAAGTACGTTCCATTATTCAAATGGACTTTCTACTTGCAGAAGTCGCCGGAATTGTACTGATTCCTTTATTACTTATTGTCGGATTCGCAGATGCGAATGTTCGCTCGTATATGTGGCTAGGCGCTTGGATAATGCTCGGATTAATCCTTCTTTATCGCTATATCTTGAGCTGGCGCATGGCGGGAAGCTTTTTGTTCAGTAATGTTTTGCATTTTATTGTGTATATTTGCTGTGTCGAAGTAGCCCCTGTCCTTATTATCCTAAAGATAATTCAAGGCTTTGTCTAACTCGTTTCTGGTCAAACCTTAAAAACAACTTTGTACTGTGCCAACTGCGAAGAAAAAGTCAGTGAAAGCCGCCCCTAAAAAGGTAGCAGCCCCATCAAAGAAAACTGATTCTAAAAAATCAGCTCCTGTTAAGGTCGCCGCGAAGGCGAAACCCGAAGTGAAAAAGGCCTCATCTCCTGTCACTAAGTCCGCTAAGCCTAGTCCGAAAGCTCCTAAAGCAGCTCCTGTTGCTAAAGTAGAACCGACTATCGTGCGCATCCCAGCAGCCTCTTCAAGCAAAAAGAAAATTCCTGCAGCTATCATCCCTTCCAAACCTAGTTTCGATGGTTTAGATGGTAAGATTGTTCGTAATATCCTCGTAACACAGCCCCGTCCGGATAATGATAAGTCGCCTTATTTCGACATCGCTCGTCGTTTTAAATTGAACATCGACTTCCGTCCGTTTTTTGAAATTCAAGGGATTACAGCGAAGGATTTTCGTCGCTATCGTATTCAAATGCACGAACATACTGCGATTATCTTCACTTCTCGTAATGCGGTGGATCACTTCTTCCGTATTATCACAGAAATGAAGACCCCTATCAGCAGTGAAATGAAATACTTCTGCACGACAGAGGCCATCGGTCTTTATTTGCAAAAGTTTATTCAGTATCGCAAGCGTAAGGTGTTCTATGGCGATGGTTCGATGAAAGATTTATTACATCTTATCTCTAAGCACAAAGATGGCGAGCGTTATTTATTGCCTTGTGGTGATACCCCTAACGCTGATATCACTAATTATCTGAAAGCACATAATTATGATTATATCGAAGCATTATGCTTCCGTAATACACCTTGTGAAATCAAAGATATTAAAGTTGAAAACTACGACCTTATCGTGTTTTTCAGCCCTAGCGGCCTAGAAGCCCTTTTGCAAAACTTCCCTAAGTTTAAACAAAAGAATATCAAATTCGGCGCCTTCGGTACTGCCACTTGTCAAGCTATCAAAGATCAAGGATTCGCATTACATTTACCTGGCCCGCAAGCTGGATTGCCTTCTATGTCTTCTGTCATCGAAGCGTATATGAAGGAAAATAAAGCCAAGTAAAATTTCATTCAAAAATATTCTAATGCCTCACTTCGGTGGGGCATTTTTATTTATTTTTCAGTTCGTTTGAAAACGAACCAAAACGAAGAAAGAAGAAATTGAATTAGGGTTGTAGATTTCATTATCGTGGTTCGTGGAGACACGAACCATAGCTGATAAAAAATGAAATTATAGGATGCCCCAATAGAAAATGATACGTTTAAAATGGAGTTAATGTGAAGCGTTAAAGCGAACGTCCCCGCTCACGAAGTGAGCTTTGTTCGCTTGCGAAACAGTACGAACATTTTAGCATCAGATTCTCCTGGGGCGATTTTTTACTCCATCCCGTCCCGAGGCTTCGGGAGTTCGGGATCCCGATTATTCGGGAGGGAAAAAGTGGAAAGAAGAAATTGAATTAGGGTTGTAGATTACATTATCGTGGTTCGTGGAGACACGAACCATAACGAAGGTGGAAAGAAGAAATTGAGTTAGGGTTGTAGATTTCATTATCGTAGTTCGTGGTGACACGAACCAAAACCAACCTAAAAATCCGTACTCAACGAAATATACGTCATCCTCGGCAATACCTTGCCATTCTCCACACCACGCGCAAAATCTAAACGCACATAATAGCCAAACCAGGTCGTACGCATCCCCCAGCCATAGCCACCAATAATCGGGTTGCGGAAATAATTTACCTCTACCGTCACAGGCTCCTTAACAATCTTATCCGTAAAAGACAACTTAGCCTGATCACTCAAAGGACTAGGTCCTACCCAAGCACTTCCAACATCTCCAAAGAAGATCAGCTGAAAGTTTTTCGCCCAATTGTTTTTTATTGGAATCTTGCGAAAACTTGAAAATAAGGGAAAGCGAATCTCTGAATTGATCACTGCATAGTTACTTCCGTTTCTCGCATTATAAGAGAAGCCACGAAGATTAGTGGCAAGCGCTTGAAAAGCATATGCACTCGCGTTATTCACTGGATTACTCGTATTAAATTTCGTCCCGCCTCCAAGCCACCACGCATCAACCCCGCCTAAATAATACAACATCTTATCCTTTCCAAACGAAGCACTCGAAGCAAAACGATTCGCCCAAATTATATTCTTCCAAATAGGATAATAATGACGGATATCACAACCTATAAAACCAAAATAATGCGATCGATCTTGCGCTAACTGCTGAAACTCTACAAAGACTTTACCGCGTAAACCCTTATAGATATTCAATCCAGGATTGCGCGTATTATCCTGAACCAACTCCGCACGTAAAATACACCAAGTCTCTTTTTCCGCCTTGGCATTCAAGGTTTGTGGCATCGTCGATAAATAATCATAACGATCATGACGAAGCGCAGTATACGCATTAAAATGCCTAAACTCATCGAACGGATAAGTAAATACCGCTTCTAAATAATTTGATTGATAACGGATTTTATACGGATTATCGTCGATACCTAACAAGGTCGAAATAAAGTTTACATTCGATTGACTCTGTCTGTAAAAAGTATAACGTTTATCCCAACGCTTGTGTAAATCATAAAAGCGGAGATAAAATTTTAAGTTATTAAAACTCGATGCAGTATTTATCGCGGCCGACCATTGATAGTCCTCCAACACATCCTTCATATCGATACCGGTCCATAAAGTAAGCGAAGGTAATTGATACGACGGCGTCCCGAAAAACGGTTGATAAACGTGGTTGAATAAGGTTCCTTTATCTACTCGCGAGAACACATTACTCGTATACAGATGCAAACGATAAGGCGTCGATTTACTAGCCTCTACACGTGCTTTTTTAGGCAACTTCGAAATAGAATCACTCCTTAAAAAGGCATTATTCTCCCAAGGCATCACAAACTCGCTTTGAAAAATAGCATCTACCTTGCCATTGTGTAAGGTGCTGTCATAAGGAAGTGGTGCTACATTAATCGACTTGATATCCTCTTCCTCATAACCAATCAATTCTTTCTTTTCAGCTGGGAGCAAACTCTTTTTTCTAAATGGCGTCAAACTTAAAGGCTCTCTATCCTTGATCGTCATACTATCCCGAAGAGGAATACGGAAATAAACAGGATTCCCTTTTTCTAATAAAGATTCTAAAATAAATTTGCCTTTGTATTGTCCATCCTGTGCTTCGATATTGTATGAATAGTTGGTATAGGGTACACTGATGAAAGTATCTTTATAAATAGCAAGTGTTTGAATAGAGTCAACTAAAGTGTTGGGAAGATAAAGCAAACTGTCGTGAGGCGTATAGCGCGGGTTAGTAACGATAGAGTCTTTAAAGTAAACGATACTATCAGTACGCACAAAAATACTGTCGCGATTGGCAAGGTAGCGATTTGAAATTCCATTCTTATCACTTAAGTAGGCAATTAATCGTTTGGTATACTGAATAGGTTGCGCCTCCTGATACATCGGCGTATTCGTTACGCGTGTCAGTGATTTTTTATTTAAATCGTAAAAGAAGATATCATAATGGGCAATCTGTAAAGTCGTATCCTGAGGGCGTTTTCGGATCGAATCATTCGTTCGATTGCTCGCAAAAACAATCCCTCTTTTGCCATTTAAATTAACGTAAGCCGGATTTTTATCGTCCCACAAATCATCTGTTATCGTATTGATTTTACCTGTTTGTGGATTGTATAAATAGATATCGCTGTATGCAGTCTTAACCGCCGTTACTAATAAAGTGCTTTTGTCAATCCCCGGCTGTACATCAATTATTTTTGAGAAAGCATTGCTTTGTACAATTACCTTCTTCTTCTTTTCGGTATCATAACTCAGTATATAATACTTCTTGTTGTATTGATAAAAACAATAAAGTGTTTTGCCGCCTGCATCCCAACTAAAAACAGGATTATAAGCATCCTGTGGTAACATTGAATTCGGTAAGCCCTTTTGTAATAATTTGATCTTTTCCTTTTCAACCGCTTGCACATATAAACGATAGCGTCCATTATAGCGTGTCAAGAAGGCGATATAGTCACCTGCTGAACTTAACTTCGCAATGGAACGTGTTTCTTTGGCACTTGTTTTTACAGCTACTCTATTTTTCTCCGCTGGTCGTTTACGTGGCGTACTATCCTTAAATCGCTTTTCAAAATAATTAAACCAATCTTGATAGGTAGTCTTACTGTCCTTGTTCAATACGAATAAAAAACCCGACTCCATGCTCCGGTTGATACGCGTAATGTAAAGCAGATTACCCATCGTGCTCGCATCGTAATTCTCCTTTACATAATACCAAAATGATTTTCCTAAAAAGGTCGGATCCATCGCCATTAAATCCCAAAACGAATGAATTACCTCGCGATTAAATAAGTCACGCAAGCGGTTGTCGTCATCTACAGTCCAGTTGCAGGCGGTATACTTGACAATACCATCAACATACCAATCAGGTAAATCAAATAACAAGGCATTTTGAACTACTTCTTGCACATTGCTGCCAAACAATACATTCTGCATCATGATGCGCGCAATCCCTTCTCGAATTTGCTGGTCTAAATGCTGATGATCCCCGTCGAAATACACCATGATCTTATTGCCAATCACCCGAGTCGTACCTCCTGTATTATAATTGACGTCATCTGGAACAAATCCTAAATTACTCTGTACATAATCTGAAATGTCTCCAAAAACAAGTAACTCAATCTTGCCATTATAAATGTATTGCAAAGTATTGCGGATCTCTGCTAAATTTCGCTCAGCGTCATTCATGACAAACTTCGCCAATGGGAAACCTCCTGTAGAATAGTGTATCGAAAAATTGCTAGTCTCTACCGTATTCCAGCTGAATGGAGTGAATTGAACCCTACGTTGCCCAAATTGCTCAAAGCTTGTTTGTGACATAGCACCGCCTATCCCAAATAGGAATAACAGAAGCAGACACATTAGCTTTTTATAGGCAGTATACATCATTTTAAAGGTACAAATAAAAGTGTGGAATGAATACCAGAATGAATGAATATTCGTTTAAAGTATGTTAACAATAGTTGCCGTTTCACACAAACAAAAATCAACTTTTCGATGTTTCTTAGCAAAGGCAAAATCTAAAAAATGAAATCTGAAAAAAATACAACCGTTAAACATTTTTGGTCTTTGTTTCAACAGTCTAAACACGACCTAAGAGATGTTTATCTCTACGCCATTCTAATCGGCCTAGTGCAGCTTAGTTTTCCATTAGGTATTCAAGCGCTGTTGAACTTTGTCCTAGGCGGAAGAATGGTAAGTTCCCTCTATCTTCTGATTGCTGTGATCATCTTAGGAGTTAGTTTGGCTGGTATTTTTCAGCTAAAACAAATGAAGATTATTGAGCGCATCCAACAAGTAATCTTTGTTGATTATGCACAAGCCTTTGCAGCCTTCTTGCCTAAAATTGATCTTCAAAAGAACGATGGCGTATACTGGCCAGAAAAAGTGAATAGAATGTTTGAAGTAGTGAGCTTGCAAAAAAGTATCTCCAAACTTTTTTTAGAAATCCCTATTGCCATCATTCAAATTTTATTCGGTCTTATCCTCGTTTCTATCTATCATCCGGCATTCATCGTCTTCGGTATTTTACTGCTTCTAATCGTTGTGCTTTTAATTCGCTTTACGTTTAATTCCGGACTTTATACGAACACAAAAGAGAGTACCTACAAATACGAAGTCATAGCGTGGTTTGAAGAAATGGCTCGCGTAATTAAATCCTTTAAATATAGTAATGGCACCAACCTCAACTTCCAAAAAACAGATACTAACGTTACTAACTATCTAAATGCCCGTACCTCTCACTTTAAAGTACTTTTAGTGCAATATCGCGCACTAGTAGTTTTTAAAGTATTAATCATCGCGGGATTATTAGTAATAGGCACCTTGTTAATGCTGAACAATAAAATGAATATCGGAGCCTTCGTTGCCGCAGAAATTGCTATCGTAGCCGTGATGGCCTCCGTAGAAAAGTTGATGTCTAGTTTAGAAAGCATCTATGACGCATTCACTAGTCTGGAGAAAATCGACTATGTTTTAAATGCAAGTGTAGAAACAGCAGGTACCCTTGCATTCTCCAATTCTGGTCGCGGAGTTGAAATTCAAATCAAAGATCTCACCTTCCACTACGCCGGTAAAGAAGATCCTGTTCTGAACAAATTAAACACCACCATTCCTGCCAGCAACCGCACAGCAATTATAGGAAGTGATGGTGCGGGAAAAACGACCCTACTCAAAGTTCTTACAGGCTCTTACCAAAACTTCGAAGGGAATATTCTGATCAACAATATTCCATTAAAAAATTACGAACTCGATTCCTACCGAAATCGAATTGGTATCTATCTGAATAATATGGATATTTTCAATGGTACACTTCGTGAAAATATTACCCTTGGAAGATCGGATATCTCTATGGATGAGATTATACAATTAATTCAAAAATTAAGGTTTAATAATTTATTGGATCATTTCGAAAACGGCTTCGATACACAATTAGAACCATTGGGTAAAAGATGGTCCTCTACTATTATTCGTCAAGTGATGTTGCTGAGAGCCTTTTGTGTGAAAGGAGAACTCTTGCTACTCGAAGAACCATGGATTGGAATGGATGAGAAATTCAAAAATAATATCATCCGCTTCCTCTGCGAAGATTTGAAAAATACCACCGTTATCATTGTCACCAACGACGGTAAATATCTAGCGAATTGTCAAACCATCATTCACTTATAATATGCTGAACGCCTCGAAATATATTTATGAAGTAAACAGAAAAAGTAATATCCGTAATTGGGTAATTATTCTGTTAGTGATTCTAATCGCATTCCTTTTCCTTCCATGGACCCAACATATCCGCTCCGAAGGGAATGTAACAAGCTTATTGCAAGAGCAGCGTCCGCAAGATGTCAATGCTATCATTGCAGGAAGTATTAAAAAGTGGTTCGTAAAAGAAGGTGACTGGGTGAAAAAAGGGGATACCATTCTTCAATTAGGAGAAGTTAAAGCGGAGTATCTCGACCCTAGATTGCTAGAACGTAACAAGCAACAAGTGGACGCGAAAATAGGATCTGCAAAAGCCTACGAAGAAAAGATTGAAGCTACCGATCGTCAAATCCTAGCGTTAAAAGAAGCACTACGCTTGAAGATTGCTTTATTAATTAACAAGAATGCGCAGCTGAATAATAAATTGGAAGCAGAGCGCGTTGAATTGAGTGCTGCCGAAAATGAATTTAACTTAGCCAAAGATCAGTACGAACGTTTAGAGCGCTTATATAAGCAAGGTCTTGCGCCGCAAACCCAGTTACAACAACGGGATGTTGCTTACAAAAACGCTAGCGCAAAGAAGATTGCGGTTACAAACAAACTTAGAATTACGGAGCAAGAAATTGCAAATAACAACCTAGAACAGAGTGGGGCAGAACAAGAATATTCTGAAAAAATCAATAAAGCACTCGCTGAAAAATATCAGGCGATGAGCGCCATGGCCAGTACCGAAGCAGAAATTAGTAAGCTGGAAAATACCGGCTCTAATTACGAAGTGCGTAATGGCATGTATTTTATTACAGCCACCCAAGATGGACAGATCGTGCAAGCAAAAAAAGGAGGTATTGGTGAGATGTTAAAAGAAGGAGAATGCGTTGCAAAAATCATCCCTTCTGATTTAACACCCGCAGTGGAAATGTTTGTTAAACCGGTAGACCTTCCACTCGTACAAGTAGGTCAACGAGTGAGCCTTTGGTTTGACGGTTTCCCAACCATTGTATTCAGCGGCTGGCCGCAAGCAAGCTACGGTATTTACTTTGGCGTAGTAAGTTCTGTTGAATCTTCAATAGATGAAAATGGAAAATATCGTGTTTTAGTTCGTCAAGATGCGAAGGCTCGTCCTTGGCCATCGCAAATCAATATGGGTGTAGGAGCAAATTGTATCACTTTACTAAAGGATGTACCAATCTGGTATGAATTATGGCGTTCAATCAACGGCTTCCCGCCAGATTTTTATGGTAGCTCTAAAAAAGTTAAAAATGAAAAGGATAAAAAATAGTCTTTTTGTCATATGCGTGCTTCTGCAGGCTAGTGCTTTTGCGCAGACAAAATCTCTTAGTTGGGATGAGTTTAAAAATGCGATTCAACAATATCATCCTTTAGCACAAAAAGCATCCTTACTGCCTAAATACGCGCAAGCGGAAATTGGGCAAGCAAGAGCTGCTTTCGATCCTCTAGTCGAAGCTTCGCAAAGTGAAAAGTCGCTGCAGAATATTCAATATTATTCTACGCAAAATATCGCCTTGAAACTGCCTCTTTGGTATGGTATCGATGTCAGCTCCGGTACAGACAATCTTTTAGGGCAGCGCTTAAACCCTAGCGATACACGCGGCCAGCTTTATTATGTCGGAGCGAATGTCTCTCTTCTGCGCAACCTCATAACAGATAAACGAAGAACAGCCTTACGACAAGCCTATATCTCGAAAGAAATGAGTCAGCTCGAAAAACAAGTGCTCATCAACGACCTTTTAATGGACGCCGCGCAAGTGTATTGGGAATGGACCAGAACCTATGCCAATAGAAAAATTATTAGCGAAGGCGTAAACAATCTTCAGCAACGCCTTCAATTTATTCATGAAAATATAGTGCATGGTGAAAGGGCAGCAATCGATTCAATTGAATTGGAAGCTACCTTGCAAAGCTTTATCTCCAAACGTAATCAAGCAGAATTAGATTGGCAAAATGCCTGCCTACAGATTTCAGCTTTCCTTTGGAAAGTCGATGGCCAAGCCTATGAATTGCCAGCTGAGGTAAGCCCAACATACGATTTAACCCAAATGAGTATAGATGACATTTTTGTTTTACAAGCTCAAATTATTAAACGCGACCCTGTCAATCATCCTAGTATCTTTTGGTACGATAAAAAAATCGGACAAATTACCCTTGATCAAAAATTAAAGCGTCAAGACCTCTTGCCTAAGCTCGACCTGAAATATAATTATTGGATGAAACCAAATTATCCAAGTAGCGCTTATCCTAATTACACCTTCGGTATGCAATTTCAAATGCCACTAACCTTGGCATTTAGTAGAAATCAACTCAAAATGGTCAATCTTAAATTGCAAGAAGCTGAGTTGATGAAGCAAGATAAAACGCGTCAGATTAACTTGAAATATCAATCGTATCTGAACGAGGCGAATTATTTGTCGCAACAATTAAAAGCCCAGGAGGCTTCTGTACAAGCAAATAAAGCCTTGCTCGAGGCGGAGAAACAAAAGTTTAATATTGGCGAAAGTTCTGTTTTTATGATCAATCAACGGGAACAGAAGTATTTAGAAACCTTAGAAAAGTTAATCGAGCTGAAATCGAAGAATCTAAAAGTAAACCAGTCTATTCAATGGTCGCTGGGCATGCTTCCTTCCAATACTTAATAGGGAATTAACAATTTCCTCACTGCGTAATTAATCAATTGCTTACCTTTGAAAACGTGAAGCGCACCTCTATTTATAAAATCATTGTTCCAATTCTACTGTCATTTATCATGGTGGTCTTGGTTGCTCAACAAATTCGTTTTGTTTTGGCAATGGATTCTTATGCCTTCCAAAATGTTTCAGAAGATGGCGATTCTGATGAGGATACAGATGAAAACACCTCGTCTAGCGAGTTTTTTAAACTCATTGAACAAGACAAATGTCTTTTGGAAAGTGATTTTACGATGCAAAGCCTTACGGCTCGTTCAAAATCTTACAGCGCACGACATCAGTTTGTCTCTATCGAGTCTGTAATTGGTGCCATTGATGCACCCCCTCCAGAGCAAGTTTAATACTCTTTGTATTTAACTTAAGTTCTCAACTATTTTATTCATTTTTCATGATTGATTTTAAATCAATCAAGCCGAATTTATCTTCTGGCTTGGTTGTGTTCTTCGTTGCAATTCCTCTTTGCTTAGGTATTGCGCTCGCCTCTGGAGCTCCATTGTTCTCAGGTATGATTGCAGGTGTCATTGGCGGTATAGTCATAGGCTCCTTGAGCAAATCTCCTTTAAGTGTGAGTGGACCAGCAGCGGGACTTACAGCAATTGTTTTTGTAGCCATTCAACAAATTGGCTCCTATAACGCTTTTCTATTGGCTGTCGTTCTTGCGGGTGTGTTGCAATTGTTATTTGGATTGATCCGTGCAGGTATCGTAGCTAACTTTTTTCCAAGTAATGTGATTAAAGGAATGTTAAGCGGTATTGGTATTATTATCATCCTGAAACAAATTCCACATCTGTTTGGATATGATCAAGATACTGAAGGCGACCTATACTTTTTACAAGCGGATGGAGACAATACCTTCTCCGCACTACTAGAACCGCTCACGCATATTCAATTGGGTGCGATTATTATTGGCTTAATATCTGTTGCCGTAATTTACTTATTGGATAAGTATCGCCCAAAGCAATTGTATTTCTTGCCAGGCGCTCTATTTGCAGTAATCATAGGAGCTGCAGTAAACTATTTTCTTACAGCTAGCGGTCATGCATGGGCACTATCCGGTAAGCATTTAGTACAACTTCCCATCATACACGATTTCGCTGCCTTGAAGAAAGAACTTTTCTTCCCTGACTTCGCTGCCATAGGAAATAAAGAAGTGTGGTCTGCTGCTGTCGTAATTGCAGTAGTTGCCTCCATTGAAACATTATTGAGTATCGAGGCAATTGATAAGATGGATCCCCGTCGCCGTTCTACACCTGTCAACCGCGAATTACTGGCACAAGGAACTGGAAATATACTCTCTGGATTGATTGGAGGACTTCCAGTTACATCAGTTATTGTAAGAAGTTCTGCCAATATGAATGCAGGTGCTACTTCGAAAATTTCTGCTATCGTGCACGGACTATTATTAGTCGTTTGCACCCTTTTAATTCCAAACATTTTAAACCTAATTCCAATCAGTGCCTTAGCCGCTATTTTATTACTCACAGGCTATAAGCTAACGAGTGTCAAAGTTTATAAAGAGATGTTTGCAAAAGGTAAATATCAATGGGTGCCTTTTGTAATTACTATTCTTGCCGTTGTATTTACTGATCTGTTGAAAGGGGTGGGCATTGGTATGGCGGTCAGCATCTTCGCAATCCTTTGGGGCAATTTTAAGGTGCCTTATAAAGTGAAAACTATATTAGCAGATGGCAAGCATACTCTTCATCTATTATTATCTCAAGAAATTAGCTTTATCAATAAGGCATCTATC
Source organism: Chitinophagales bacterium (assembly GCA_026461075.1). Lineage (GTDB taxonomy): Bacteria > Bacteroidota > Bacteroidia > Chitinophagales > CAIODY01 > JAHEYX01. The sequence goes on along the minus strand of JAPJNH010000043.1, from coordinate 13,044 downwards.
AAGGCATGCCTAGCAGACGTTCCCAATAACGCTCATGTAGAAATCGACGCGTCCCATACTAAGTATATTGATTATGATGTCTTAGAATCCATTCGAGAATTTAATGAAATCATCGCTCCGGAAAAGGGAATCCAAGTGCGATTAATTGGCTTTAAGGATGCCTACGGTATCCAAAGCTCTTTCCCTGTAACAATTACTGAATCAAAAGAATAGAAAAAACTATGTATACCCACACGAAAGAATTTAGAGAGTCTGTAACTCCTAGTCAAGCTATTGAATTATTGAAAGACGGCAACCAACGCTTTCTGAATAATATGAAGCGACACCGTGATAATTTACAATTGGTAAATGAAACTAAAGACGAACAGCACCCAGTGGCTGTTGTACTCAGCTGTATCGACTCGCGTACTGCTGCTGAATTGGTTTTCGATCAAGGCCTCGGAGATATTTTTAGCATCCGTATCGCCGGCAATATCGTCAATGAAGATATTTTAGGGAGTATGGAATTCGCCTGCAAAGTGGCTGGTGCAAAAGCCATCGTAATACTGGGTCATACCAATTGCGGCGCTATCAAAGGAGCTTGTGAAGATGTACATCTCGGTCATTTAAACGGATTGATTTCAAAAATCAAACCGGCTATTTTAGAATGTAAAGCTCAAGACAAAAAAGATGTAGATCAAGTGGCTGAAGTACATGTACATAGAATGGTCAATGAGGTGCTATGGCGTAGTAGTATCCTTAAAGAAATGATTCAAAAAGATGAAGTAGCATTGGTAGGAGGAATGTATTCCCTAGAAACAGGAGAAGTAAAGTTCTTCGATCCTATAAAAGCTTAGAAAAATATGGTGGTCAGATATCTTCAATAGAAGGTATCGTTAATAATGGGGAAGTATATCTTACGATATTACTATCCCCATTTTAATTTCTTTTTAGTCCCCCCTTGTTTTTTTGGATGATGCCCCTGACGCTTCTTCCTGTAATAGGCTTTTTGATGTCTACGGGTGCTCTTATAATGGGAACGGTAAGTGCGGTTTTCATCACGTACATTCCGCTTCGATTTTTTAAAGGTCTGGTCGACATTCCTTTGCGACATCTCATTGGTCGTGCGCTTTTTCCAAAACCAATGAATCTTGCGATGTGGCTTTTTCACTTTCTTTTTACTAGGCTCCTTCTGCTGTTTCGTAGGGTCGATAAAGCCTGCAGGATCGGCCTGCTGTGCCATAGAATGACCAACTAATCCAAAAAGACAGAAGAATAGTAAAAAGAGAAACTTGAATCGCATGTTTAAAAATAGCGATTCTTTACTGAGGCCAAACAATTTCTACCGCAATTTCATTGCGGCGTCCGAAAATTTCAAATGGAGCATTGTAGCCTAAATAAACGAAATCGCCCTTCCAAGTGATGTGCGCTTCTGTCAATTCCTTTTTTAGCATGTCAATATGCTTTTTGATACGCTTGTCCGAAGCCCAGCCACCAAAACTGACAACCGCCATGTTCTGTTCGGGCTGTTTTTCAAATTGAATCGATTTATTCATCGGCGTAGGTAAGGAGTCAACCTGGTACTGCTGAGGCACCATAAACGACATTTTTACCGTTGGTCCCATCTGCATAGCTACCGGAGCCGTCATGGCAATGGATTGTCCTTTTGCGTTATTGCCAAAGATATATCCTGCCAACACTCGGAAGCCTTTGCTCGCTGAATTAGAATAACTGCTATCGCTCAACTGAACACTCGAATAAAGTACCGAAGCGTAATGTCGTACCTCGAAATTCGCAAACTGACGAAGGATAGAATAAGGGCGTTGCTCAATCTTTTTATACTCTTTTTTAGCCCAAACAAGTTTGTAACTCAAAAAACATAAAATCAACACGCCGAAAATAAAAAGTGTAGTTTTCATATCATCTTAAACGTAAAATCCTTGGTTTTGTTGCGTTTTTGGTCAAAAAACACGTATTTTTCTTAATCGAAGCACACGTAAGGGTGTTAATTTTTGTCTTTTGTTTCTTATCTTCGCGCTTCGAAAAACTAAACAACTATGGCTACAACTGCCGACATTAAGAAAGGACTTTGTATCAAATTCAAAGACGATCTTTGGACAATCACCGATTTCCAACACCATAAGCCTGGTAAAGGTGGTGCTTTCATGCGTACTCGTTTGAAAAGCGTAACCTCTGGCAAAACATTGGAACATACCTTCAGCTCTGGGGAAAATATCGATATCCAATCTATCTCTCGTCGTAAATTCCAATTTACTTATAAAGACGAAACAGGATACAACTTCATGGACAACGAAACCTTCGAACAAATCACTTTGCAAGAAGATGAAATTGAAGGTGTACCTTTCATGAAAGATGGTCAAGATGTGGAAGTAGTAATCCACGACGAAACAGAAAAAGCCTTGTTCGCTGAATTACCTGCCTTCGTTAACTTGATGATTACCTACACTGAACCAGGATTACGTGGTGATACTGCTACCAATACGCTTAAACAAGCGACTTTGGAAACAGGTGCTACGGTAAACGTTCCTCTTTTCGTAGATAACGAAACAATGATTAAAGTCGATACTCGCTCTGGTGAGTATGTTGAACGCGTTAAATAATTTATTCTCATAAACCTCAAATATTCTTTGTTATGGAATTAAAAGAGATTCAAGAGTTGATCAAAATGTTCGATAAGAGCAAATTAGGTGAACTTAGCATTGAAAATGGCGATTTCAAATTGTCGTTGAAAACAAAAGAACAGGAGTTCGTTCAAATGATGCCTTCTACAACTATGATGGCTGCTCCTGCTCCGCAAATGATGGCTGCTCCAGCACCTGTTGCTGCTGCCGCTACTACTGCTGCGCCTCCTGCTCCAGCTGCTGCCGGAACCTCTATCAAATCGCCAATGGTAGGAACATTCTACCGTAGCGCTGGTCCAGACAAACCACCGTTTGTTAAGCCAGGTGATAAAGTTTCTAAAGGTCAAGTGATCTGCATCATCGAAGCGATGAAGTTGTTCAACGAAATCGAAGCTGAAATGGATGGCACAATCGTGAAGGTATTGGTGGATGACGCCTCTCCGGTAGAATACGATCAGCCTTTGTTCATTATAGAATAATTTTTTACGCAAAAGCCGTTAGACAATATGTTTGACGGCTTCTGTGTTTTATTTAAATAGCTTTTGCATGTTTAAAAAAATATTGATCGCCAACCGCGGTGAAATCGCTTTGCGTATTATCCGTACCTGTAAAGAAATGGGTATTAAAACGGTGGCTGTTTACTCAACCGCTGATAAAGACAGTTTGCATGTCCGCTTTGCTGACGAAGCCGTTTGTATCGGTAAGCCAGCCGGGAAAGATTCTTATTTGAATATCCCGAATTTGATGGCTGCAGCTGAAATCACTGGCGTAGACGCTATTCACCCTGGTTATGGCTTCTTAGCGGAAAACGCAAAATTCGCAGAAATCTGCCAACAATATAAAATCAAATTCATCGGGCCAACTCCTGAAATGATTCGTAAAATGGGTGACAAAATCACCGCTAAAGATACGATGATCAAAGCAGGCGTTCCGTGTATCCCTGGTTCAGAAGGCTTAGTAGAAAGCGTTGAACAAGGTAAAGAAATCGCTGACACGATGGGCTATCCCGTTATCATCAAAGCCACTGCAGGTGGTGGTGGTAAAGGAATGCGTATCGTGTGGAGCGGAGATGAATTTGAAAAGCAAATGAACACCGCACAAACGGAAGCAGGTGCTGCCTTCGGTAACAGCGGCGTCTACATCGAAAAATATATCGAAGAACCACGTCATATCGAAATCCAAATAGCAGGCGACCAGTTCGGAAACGTTTGTCACCTTTCAGAACGTGACTGTTCTATCCAACGCCGTCACCAGAAGTTGGTAGAAGAAAGTCCTTCTCCTTTCATGACTCCCGAACTCCGTGAGAAAATGGGAGATGCTGCTTGTAAAGCTGCTGGCGCGATCAATTACGAAAGCGTAGGAACCATCGAGTTCTTGGTAGATAAACATCGCAACTTCTACTTCATGGAAATGAATACCCGTATCCAAGTAGAACACGGCGTAACGGAAGAAGTAATCAATTACGATTTGATTAAAGAACAAATCAAAATCGCTGCGGGCGAACGTATCTCTGGTAAGAACTATATTCCAGAAATGCACGCTATCGAGTGTCGTATCAATGCAGAAGACGTGTACAACGACTTCCGCCCTTGCCCTGGTAAAATCACGGTGCTACACGTACCTGGTGGCCACGGCGTGCGTATCGATTCACACATCTATGCAGGTTATGTAATTCCTCCTTATTACGATTCAATGATCGCTAAGATCATCACCATCGCGCAAACACGTGAAGAAGCCATTAATACAATGGAACGCGCCTTGAGTGAATTCGTAGTTGAAGGTGTTCAAACAACGATTCCTTTCCATCAACAATTGATGCGTAACGAAGACTTCCGTAAAGGCAACTTTACCACGAAGTTCCTCGAAACATTCAAAATGGAAAAAAAATAAATCCTAGCAGGATTAAAAGATAAAGGTGTCTTTTCCATTCAGGATAAGGCACCTTTTTTTATTTTTACAATCAGAAACGAATCTTATGAATATTATTGTCCCTATGGCTGGCGCTGGTAAACGTATGCGCCCTCACACACTCACTACTGCAAAACCTTTAATTCCAGTTGCTGGAAAGCCAATTGTAGAGCGCTTGGTCGAAGATCTCGCTGCAATGTGTACTGAAAAATTAGAAACGATCGCTTTTATCATCGGTGATTTCGGAGCCGCTGTAGAAAAGCAATTGTTGGAAGTGGCAGCACGCTTAGGAGCACAAGGAAAAATATATTATCAGGATGAGCCATTAGGAACAGCGCATGCGATCCTTTGTGCAAAAGAAGATTTACAAGGGAATGTAATCGTTGCCTTTGCAGATACGTTGTTCTATGCTGATTTTAAAATTAATCCAGCGGATGAAGGAATGATCTATGTGCAGCAAGTAGCCGACCCATCAGCATTTGGGGTAGTGAAGTTAGATGGCGAAGGTATTATTACCGATTTCATCGAGAAGCCGAAAGAGTTTATTAGCGACCTAGCGATTATTGGAATCTACTATTTTAAAGATGGGGCTCGTCTTCGCAAGGAATTGCAATATCTTTTGGATAATGATATTAAAGAGAAAGGGGAATATCAATTAACCAACGCCTTGGAGAATATGAAACAACAAGGCTTGAAATTCCGCGCCGGACAAGTAATCGAGTGGTTGGATTGCGGCAATAAAGATGCAACCGTTCATACGAATCAAAGAGTATTAGCACGTGTAGGACATGCTGTTGCTGCGAGTGCGAAGATTACGAATAGCACGATTATCGAACCTTGCTTTATCGGAGAAGGCGTAACGATTGAGAATGCGGTGGTTGGTCCATACGCTGCTGTCGGAGCGAATGCTTGTATTGAGAATGCAGTCGTTAGTAATTCTATCATTCAAACGCATGCCTTCATTCAAAATGCTGTCTTGAGCAATAGTATGATTGGTAACCACGCTACCTTCCGTGGCCACGCTGCTGATTTAAGCTTGTCTGATTATACTTCTGCTTCTCATTAATGCGTAAGCTACTTCTTTCTTTCATAGCAGTCGTTTGCTTGTTAGCATGTAAAACGAAAGCTCCGCAAGTGACGGAGATTGCGCAGGTACAGCCTAGCGAGGATACGCTGACGAAGAAGGAAGTACAAGAGATGCGTCTGTACTTGGATGGAAAGAAAGCCTTGTTGCTCGACGATCCTATTCAAGCGCAAGGTAATTTTGAAGAATGTCTGCGAATCAATCCACAAGCCTCTGCGGCGGCTTTGGAACTCGCGAAAATTTATGTGCAACGTAGAGAATTTGCGCGTGCAGCCTACTTCATTGAAATTGCAGAAAAAGCATCTCCGGATCAAGAGGAGGTTTTGCAAAACAAAGCTTTGATTCAGCTAGCGAATAAACAGAGTGCCGATGCGATCAAAACCTATAAGTTTCTAATCAAACGATTCCCGAATCAAATTCAATACTATTTAGCCCTGACCTCCTTGTTGGAGCAGAACAGACAAAGCGATGAGGCGATAAAGACACTCGATGCTTTACAACAGCGCTTTGGTGTGCAAGAGGAATACAGAGTACGACAGATTCGTTTATTAGAGATGGAAGGGAAGTGGTCGGCTGCAGAACAATTAGCAGAAAAATTAATTCAATCGAATCCTAAAGAGGGCGCTTATTATGCGGTTTTGTTAGAGATTTATTTGTCGAGCAAACAGGAAGCTAAGTTTGCGCAATGTATCGAACGGATGCGTGTGGCCTGCCCGAATGATGCGACGGTAGCGGGAGTCTTGGCGCAGTATTATTTGCAAAGCAAGCGCTATACTGAATCGATGGATGCCTTGGAAAAAGTGCTTTCAGAGAATACAGGTAATGCGAATCTGAATATTATTGAAGAAGTGCTGGCGCAATTCGCTCCGGTAGCAGAAGCAGATCCGCAATATTCAGCGCGCTTTCAAAAGTTGTTAGATTTATATATCCTTCGCAACAGCAATTCTATACGCGCTTACCTTATGCTCGGCGACCTTCAAGCCAAGAATAAGCAGTATAGCGAAGCCTTGAATAATTATCAAAAGTCGGTTAAGCTCGGCTTCCACGATTGGCTCATCTGGCAACAGATGATGTTAGTGTGCTCCGAAGGTAATCTTACGGATTCATTGATGAGCGTGAGCAAGCAAGCGCTAGATTTATTCTCCGAACAAGCCATGCCGTATTATTTCATCGCGCAACTGGATTTAGAGGCTAGTCGCTATGATAGCGCTTTGTATTATTTACAAGAAGGGGCTTTGCGTTGCGCCGATAATAAAGTGATGAAAGCGCAGTTTTATTCCCTGTTAGGGGATACCTATCATAAAGTAGGTCGACATGCAGCGAGCGATAGCAGTTATGAAAATGCCTTATTCTTGGAGCCGACCAATGCCTATGTGATGAATAACTACGCTTATTATCTGTCGCAGCGCCAATATAATTTGAGCCGTGCACATGATTTAGCTAAGCAAGCGGTGGCACAAGACGCTAAAAATGCGAATTTTATAGATACTTATGCCTGGGTATTGTTTCAAGAAGGGAAATATGTCGAGGCTAAAGAAATACTCCTGAAGGCCATTCAGCTGACGGATAAAAATGCCACCCTTTGGGAGCATTATGGCGATATTCAAGTGAAGCTCGGGGAAATAGAGCAGGCGCTCTTATCCTGGAAAACAGCCAAGGATTTGGGTGCAAAAGGGAATATCGACCAAAAAATAGCCGAACGCCGCTATATTGAATCCAAATAGCCACGTTTTTTTGAAGAATTTGAGCAAAACTCAAGCAAAAATTGTCGTTTTTGAGTGAATTTGACTACCTTTGCAGTCTCAAAAAATGACGTTTCACTCGTGAAGGGCTTAAAAAATACTTTGTTTATCGGCTTTTTAGTCGCTTTTACCCTTGTTTTCTCAGGGTTAAATAAGGCTTTAGCTATTGATGTTACCACTGCTGCTGCGGTTCAAACTACTGCTGTTGTCGCTGCTGAGGAAGCAACGCATGAAGCATCGCATGATGCAACAGCGAATGCTGCTGAAGAAAAGCATGGAGAAGCGGCTCACGAAGGTGCGGCGCATGAAAAATTCAATCCATCTGAAGTAATCAAGCATCACGTGAAAGACGCTTACAGCTGGGATTTCTTCGAAATGGACGGTAAAGCGGTTGGTTTTGATTTGCCTTGCTTAGTATATTCTCCAAAATTAGGATTGAACTGTTTCTCTTACGCTAAAATTAAAGAGCACGGAACAGAATTCGAAGGCTATTCTATCGATCATTTAACGCATAAAATCACTCGTGAAGACGGTGAGAAGTTTTATGATATCTCTATTACTAAGAACGTTGTTTCTTTGTTGATCAGCGCTTTCTTGTTGTTGTTCATCTTCATCGGGGTGGCACGCAAATATGCTAAAAACCCGAATAGCGCTCCTAGCGGATTCCAAAGTGCGATTGAGCCTCTAATCTTGATGATTCAAGAAGATGTGGCTAAGCCGATGTTGGGTAAAAAATATTTGAAGTTCTTGCCGTACCTATTGACTTTGTTCTTCTTCATTTGGATCAATAATTTACTAGGATTGATTCCTGGTGGAGCTAACTTAACAGGTAATACCTCTGTTACAGCGGTATTAGCTGGAGTAACCTTCTTCTGTATCATGGCCTTCTCTAACAAACATTATTGGGGTCATATCTTTGCCATGCCTGGCGTACCGAAGTTTGTATTGATCATCCTTACGCCGGTAGAAATCTTGGGAATCTTCATCAAGCCTTTCGCTTTGTTGATTCGTCTTTTTGCAAACATCCTTGCAGGTCACATGATTATCTTAACGGTAGTAGGTTTGATTTTCATCACTGCGGAAATGAGCCATGGATTGGGTTGGGGAACTGCGGTATTCAGTATGGTATTCGGGGTGTTCATGTTCAGTATAGAATTGTTGGTGGCATTCGTGCAAGCATATATCTTCACAACGTTGAGCGCATTGTTCATCAGTGAAGCGGTTGCCGAACATCACCACGAGGAAGCACATCACTAAAAGGTCTTTTTTTAATCACTCAATAAAACGTAACAATTATGTTATTAGATGCAACTTTGGCATTAGCTTATGCAGGTGCCGGTATCGGAGCAGGTTTAGCAGCAATCGCGGCAGCACTTGGTGTTGGTCGTATCGGTGCTAGCGCCTTGGAATCAATCGCGCGTCAACCTGAAGCTACAGGAGACATCCGTACAAACATGATCATCATGGCTGCCTTCGTAGAGGGTGTGGCTTTGTTGGGCGTGTTGACTTGTATGTTGATCGTTTTCAAATAAGCCGATCAAAACTCCTAACTGTATCCCGCAAGCGGATGGCGAACGGGATACAGTTTATTTAAAAAACAATCGCAGAAAACTGCAAAAGAATAAATAAAATGGATTTACTCTTACCTGACTTAGGTCTCTTCTTCTGGACAGCTATCATCTTCTTGATAATTTTGTTCTTATTGACAAAATTCGCTTGGAAGCCAGTAGTGAAAATGTTGAACGAACGTTCTGAAGGTATTAATCAAGCCTTGAAAAGTGCGGAAGCTGCTCGTGCAGAGATGGCTAACCTTACTGCCGACAACCAACGCATCTTAAACGAAGCGAAGGAAGAAAAATCACGCATCATTAAAGAAGCTAAAGACGCTGCTGAAAAGTTGCGTACAATGGCTGCTGACGCTGCTAAAGCCGATGCTGCTAAAATCTTGGCCGATGCTAAGCGTGAAATTGAAAACCAAAAGAATGCCGCGATGATGGATATCAAAAATCAAATCGGCACATTGGCTACAGAAGTAGCAGAAAAAATGATTCGCAAAGAGTTGAAGAAAGATGGTGAGCAAATGAACTATGTGAATTCTTTGGTGAACGAAATGAAATTGAATTAATCGCCCAAACAACTTATAGTAATGGGAAATATTAAACTCGCCGGACGTTACGCAAAGTCGTTGATGGACTTAGCTGCCGAAAAAAACGCTATCGAAGCGGTATTTACGGATGCTAAGCTTTTCAATAGCATTGCTGCCGATCGCGAATTCTTCGTGGTGATGAAGAGTCCAGTGATTAAAGCCGATAAGAAGATTGCTATCTTCAATACGCTTTTCGCTGCCTCGATGAATGAATTGACCATGGCTTTCTTCCGCATCGTTATCACTAAAGGTCGTGAGGCTTTCTTACGTGATATCATGATCGAATTCGTTGCACAATACAACGAACGTAAAGGAATCATGCCTGTTCAATTTACTTCTGCATCTCCTGTTGATGAAAAAGTAATCAATACTGTTAAGTCGATGTTGCAATCGCAATTAAACTTGAAGGAAGTTGAAATTACGAATAGCGTTGACGAAAAATTAATTGGTGGATTTACCCTAGAATTCAACAACCAATTGATCGATGCGTCTATCCTTCATGATCTGAACGCTATCCGTAGCCAATTCACTTCTAACGAATACAATAAACAATTCTAAAAATCTGATAATTCATTTGCCATGAGCACAGCAATAAAACCTGAAGAAATTTCAGCTATCCTCCGCCAGCAGTTAAGCAACCATGACGCTTCTGCAAACTTAGAAGAAATCGGTACAGTCCTTCAAGTAGGTGACGGTATCGCACGCATTTACGGATTGAACAATGTTCAGTCGGGTGAATTGGTGGAATTCGAAAGTGGTGTACAAGCCATCGCCTTGAACTTAGAAGAAGATAACGTGGGTGTGGTATTGATGGGTGCTAGTACCAATATCAAAGAAGGAGATAAAGTTCGTCGTACGAACAAAATCGCTTCTATCCAAGTAGGCCCTGGTATGGTAGGCCGTGTAGTAAATACATTAGGTCAGCCTATCGACGGTAAAGGTCCTATCACTGGTGATTTGTATGATATGCCTTTGGAGCGTAAAGCACCGGGCGTTATCTACCGTCAGCCGGTAAAAGAACCATTACAAACAGGTATCAAAGCGATCGACGCGATGATTCCTATCGGACGTGGTCAGCGTGAATTGATCATCGGTGATCGTCAGACTGGTAAGTCGACTATCGCGATCGATACCATCATCAATCAAAAAGAATTCTACGATAAAGGAGAACCAGTTTATTGTATCTACGTTGCAATCGGACAGAAAGCATCTACCGTAGCTGGTGTTATCAAGACTTTAGAAGAGAAAGGTGCAATGGCGTATACTACGATCGTAGCGGCCTTCGCTTCTGAGCCTGCTCCATTACAATTCTATGCTCCTTTCGCAGGTGCTGCAATTGGAGAATTTTTCCGCGACTCAGGTAAGCCTGCATTGATCGTTTATGATGATCTTTCTAAGCAAGCGGTTGCGTATCGTGAAGTATCTTTGTTGCTTCGTCGTCCTCCAGGACGTGAGGCGTATCCTGGTGACGTGTTCTATTTGCATAGCCGTTTATTAGAGCGTGCAGCGAAAATCATCGCTAAAGATGATATCGCTTCAAAGATGAACGATCTTCCAGCATCTATGAAATCAATCGTGAAAGGTGGTGGTTCTTTGACCGCTCTTCCAATCATCGAAACACAAGCAGGTGACGTTTCTGCTTATATCCCAACGAACGTAATCTCCATCACCGATGGTCAGATTTTCTTGGAATCTAATTTGTTCAATAGCGGTATCCGTCCTGCGATTAACGTAGGTATCTCTGTATCACGTGTGGGTGGTAACGCGCAAATTAAATCCATGAAGAAAGTGGCAGGTACCTTGAAACTCGACCAAGCGCAATATCGCGAATTGGAAGCGTTTGCGAAGTTCGGTTCTGACTTAGATGCTGCTACAAAAGCAGTTTTGGATAAAGGTTCTCGTAACGTAGAAATCTTGAAACAAAAGCAGTTCAACCCAATGAGCGTTGAAAAGCAAGTAGCGATCATCTACTTAGGTACGAATGGCTTATTGTCAAAAGTGCCTGTAAACAAGGTGAAAGAGTTCGAAGAAGAGTACTTAACACAATTAGAAGCTTCTCATAAAGATACTTTAGATGCTATCCGTAATGGTGCAATTGATAATAATATCACTGCAGTATTGGAGAAAGTAGCTAAAGATTTAATGGTTCGTTACTAATAAAAATTATTCCGAATGCCGGGTCAATTAAAAGAGGTACGAAGCAGAATCACGTCGGTTAACTCGACGCAACAGATTACCAAAGCAATGAAAATGGTGTCTGCAGCGAAGTTACGTCGTGCGCAAGATCGTATCACGCAAATGCGCCCTTATAGTCAGAAATTGTCTGAAATGCTCGGACATATCGTGACTGGGGAAGCAAATATCGAAATTAAGTTGGCTACAGAACGCCCTGTCAATAAGGTCTTGGTCGTATTAATGACCAGCGATCGTGGATTGTGCGGTGGCTTCAATTCTAACTTAATTAAAACTACTCGTCAACTTGTAAATGCGCATTATGCAGAACATGCAAAGAATGGCACTTTAGAAGTGATGTGTATCGGAAAGAAAGGCGCTGACGCGTTAAAACGTGTCTATAAAGTGAATGATAAGCATCTTGGCTTGTTCACGGGTCTGACTTTCGCTTCTGCGGCGCAAGTGGCTGAAGAAATCATGAATGCCTTCGAACACGGCACCTATGATAAGATAGATATTGTGTATGCGCAATTCAAAAATGCAGCGACACAAATCTTCAAAGTAGAACCGTTCTTGCCTGTAGCTAAAACAGCTGCAGCGAATGAAACGCACACTGAAAATAATGAATTCATCTATCAGCCGTCAAAAGCTGCTTTGATTGATGAATTAGTACCTCGCATCTTGAAGACGCAATTCTTCAAATGCTTGGCAGATACAAATGCATCCGAACATGGTGCCCGTATGACTGCGATGGATAAAGCTACTGATAACGCAAACGACTTATTGAAGCAATTGCGTATCACTTACAACCGCGCTCGTCAAGCAGCGATCACAACCGAATTGACCGAGATTGTGAGTGGTGCTGCAGCCTTGCAAGGATAGTTTGTTTAAGAATTATGAATGTTTGAGAATCCCTGCTCCTAACGCGAGCGGGGATTTTTGTTTTATATATCTTTCGATATTATCCATCTCCCGAACTTTCGGGACATCTTTCACTTTTCATCATTCATTATTCCCCATTCATCATTATTGTTTATTTTCGCCCTATAATTTAAAACGAATGCCAACTTATAAAATTGAAATCATCGAAACCTTATCGCGTGTAGTGGAAGTAGAAGCAGAAAATTCCGACGTTGCGATGGATATGGTACAAGAAATGTACGACAACCAAACGATCGTATTAACCGACGAAGACGTGGTAGAAGTAGAATTGATTGAAACCTGGGACGGAGAGGGGCTTAATTAAAAATCATTCTGTAGAATGAGTTTTAATTAATTAAGAATGAAAAATTAAGAGTTAAAAATTGGGATATTTCGTTTTGGTTCGTCCCGAATTCCCGAATTCCCGAACTCCCGAACGTTCGGGACGGG
>JAPJNH010000042.1 GCA_026461075.1 Chitinophagales bacterium | reverse complement strand
CCCATCAGCACCTTGCCAAGAACGCCATTGTTTCCCATAAACAGGACCCAAATTACCATTCTCGTCGGCCCATTCATCCCAAATCGAGACATTATTGTCTTTAAGATATTTGATATTCGTATCTCCAGTTAGAAACCAAAGTAGTTCGTGGAAAATACTACGGGTATGCAATTTCTTGGTTGTTACTAAAGGGAAACCATCTTGCAAATTGAATCGCATCTGGTAACCGAAAACACTTCGGGTACCGGTGCCTGTACGATCTGACTTATCGACACCGGTATCCAAAATATGTTTTAACAAATCAAGGTAGACTTGCATACGTATAAATTACTTCAAAATAGTACGACTGATTACGATACGATTTACTTCAGAAGTTCCTTCGTAAATCTGAGTGATTTTTGCGTCACGCATTAAACGTTCTACATGGTATTCTTTTACGAAACCATAACCACCGTGTACCTGAACAGCTTCAACAGTTGTACGCATCGCTACTTCCGAAGCGAATACTTTTGCCATTGAACCTGACAAAGTATAATCTAAGTGATTATCTTTTTCCCAAGCTGATTTCAAACACAATAAACGAGCCGCTTCAATTTCAGTAGCCATATCAGCTAATTTGAACTGAATCGCTTGGTGATTAGAAATTTCTTTTCCGAAAGCCTTACGTTGTTTAGAATACGCAAGTGCTAATTCATAAGCGCCGCTTGCGATACCTAATGCTTGAGAGGCAATACCGATACGGCCGCCAGCCAAGGTTTTCATCGCAAACTTAAAACCGAATCCGTCTTCGCCAATACGATTTTCCTTTGGAACGATCACGTCGTTGAACAAGATAGAATGCGTATCGGAGCCGCGTATACCTAATTTATTTTCTTTAGCACCCACAACTACACCTGGCGTATTTTTTTCTACGATGAATGCATTAATTCCTTTGCTACCTTTCGCAGCATCTGTTTGCGCGATTACTAAGTAAACGCTACAAGAGTTACCATTGGTAATCCAATTCTTAGTTCCATTTAATACATAATGATCACCTTTATCGATTGCAGTAGTACGCTGAGAAGTGGCATCAGAACCAGCTTCTGGCTCACTCAAACAGAAAGCACCAATCCATTCTCCGGTAGCTAATTTCGTCAAGTACTTTTGCTTTTGCTCTTCTGTACCAAAAGTTTCCAATCCCCAACATACTAAGGAGTTGTTTACACTCATCGCTACAGAAACAGAAGCGTCGATTTTAGAAATCTCTTCCATCGCTAAAACATAAGAAACAGTATCCATACCGCCTCCACCGTATTTAGGATCAACCATCATTCCTAAAAATCCTAGTTCACCCAATTTCTTTATTTGCTCAGCAGGAAACTGCTGTTTTTCATCACGTTCGATAACACCTGGCAAACACTCTTTCTGAGCGAATTCACGAGCCGCCATTTGTACGGCTAATTGTTCTTCTGTAAATTGAAAGTTCATAATTGTAGTCGTTTTACGTTTAGGCATCCGCCTTTCGGCAAAGATGCAATTTTTTTATGGATTTTTTGATTGATTACGATTTCATCTGCTGGATTAGGCCACTCGTTGAAAAGCCTTCCACAGTAGGCACAATCAATACCTCACCTCCTTTTGCTGTAACGATATCCGCTCCGACAATGGAATGGGCGTCATAATCCCCGCCTTTCACTAAAACATCTGGTTGTAACCACTCGATTAATGACTGCGGTGTATCTTCTTCGAAAAGGATTACCGCGTCGACCATTTGCAAAGCCGCTAATTGCATTGCACGAGAGCTTTCGTTTTTAACCGGACGTGTCTCCCCTTTCAAACGCTTTACGGAAGCATCCGAATTCAAGCCCACAATCAATTTATCGCCGGCTTCTTTCGCTTTAATCAGCAAATCTAAATGACCATCATGTAGGAGGTCGAAGCAACCGTTGGTAAATACAATTTTCGCTCTGCGGAAGTCCCAAACCAATAACTGACGACCCAGAGTCGTTTTGTTCATGATCTTAGATTCAATTCGGTTTCTAAACGTTTGTGGTGTTTCTGACATATTTATTTTATTCGTCCGTCTTTCACGGCATTAATGGGTTGATTTGTTGCATTTTTACTACGGCAGTAATTGATAAAAGCATCGCGCATAGTCGAGCTCAACGCAATTTGCGGCGCACTGCTTAACATCGCGCAGTTATCGCCTCCGTTAGCCATATAGTCGTTGGTAAGAATACTGTACTGTTCTTTTAAATCAATGGGCTTTCCCTGAATACTAATCGCCACGGCTTTGCCCCCTTGCAGTTGCATACGAATCCCGGCAATCGGCCATCCTTTATTGCTTGCCACAAGATCCAATAATTCTTGCAGTTGCGAACCACTAATCGTAATAACGACCAATTTATTTTCGAAAGGCAATAATTCAAAACATTTTCCAACCGTTAAATCGCCTGCAGGAAGCTCATTCAGACGAATTCCTCCCATATTCAAGACGCATGCAACTGGGATAGCGGCGGGTTTGGATTGAATCGCCATTTCTAATAAAGCATCCGCAATAAAATTATTTAAACTGCCTTCTGGCGCCTCTTTGCTGAGTGTATTATGGAGGTGGCCCACGATTTCTTGCATCGACTGATCCAAAACAGCCTTATAAGGCGAAATCATCTGCACCACTACGGAATCTTCTGGATTACGCGAATTTAACTGCGTCGATTCGAAATCCTTTTTCACCAAGGACTGCGGTGTGTGGCAGGCAGTCCAAGCAAGTATACAAAGACTTAAAAATAAAGAAGTTCGAATGAATTTAAGCATAGATATTTCGCGAATTTACAACCAAAATTTTAAATTCTTGGATTTGATTTTAACGCACAACAAAAAATCATTGAACCCTTTTGTTAATTCCTTGTTGTTTTTGTTGTTAAGCTCAGAAAGGAAGCTTATTTTTGCAAAAATTTTTTCAATCACACGACCATGAAAGTAACCGTAATCGGAGCTGGCAACGTAGGAGCGACTTGCGCTAACGTACTTGTTCACAAAGATTTTTTGGAGGAAGTAGTTCTTCTAGACATTAAAGAAGGTACCGCAGAAGGAAAGGCATTAGACATTTGGCAAAGTGCTGCCATTGAAAACTACTCTACACGTTGTGTTGGGGTGACTAATGACTATGCTGCTACCGCTGATTCTGATGTAGTGGTAATTACTTCAGGTTTACCACGTAAACCGGGTATGAGTCGTGATGACTTAATTTCAACAAACGCTGGTATCGTAAGTTCTGTAACGGAGAACGTTTTGAAATATTCTCCAAACACCATTTTGATCATTGTTTCTAACCCGTTAGATGTAATGACTTATTGCGCTTACTTAACAGCGAAGTTGCCTAGCAACCGCGTCTTCGGTATGGCGGGTATCTTGGATACTGCTCGTTACAAAGCTTTCTTGGCTTCTGAATTGAAAACATCTCCGAAAGATATCGAAGCGGTATTGATGGGTGGTCATGGTGATACCATGGTTCCATTACCGCGTTATACTACTGTTGCAGGTATCCCAGTTACAGAATTAATCGCGCAAGATAAATTAGAAGCAATCATCAACCGCACGAAAGTGGGCGGTGGTGAAATCGTTAACCTTTTAGGAACTTCAGCTTGGTATGCACCTGGTGCTGCGGCTGCTCAAATGGTAGAAGCGATCTGCAAAAACGAAAATCGTATCTTCCCTGTTTGCGCTTGGTTAACA
This sequence comes from Chitinophagales bacterium, assembly GCA_026461075.1. Classification (GTDB taxonomy): domain Bacteria; phylum Bacteroidota; class Bacteroidia; order Chitinophagales; family CAIODY01; genus JAHEYX01. The sequence goes on along the minus strand of JAPJNH010000042.1, from coordinate 108,005 downwards.
GGTGAATATGGTTTGAAAGACATCTACTTAGGTGTTCCTTGTAAATTAGGCAAGAACGGTATCGAGCAAATCATTGAATTACAATTAAATAGCGATGAAAAAGCATTATTAGATGCTTCTGCTAAAGCTGTTAAAGAAGTAATGGATGTTTTAGATAAGATGAATACCTCTAAAGCGAATTAAAAAAAATCATTAAACCATTTGAATACTGGATAAAAAGTATATCTTTGCAGTCCATTTCAATAACATCAGTCGAAATAAAGATGAACTTAACAACTGAAGCAAAAAAAGAGATTTTCAAAACCTACGGAGGTAATGAAAAAAATACAGGTTCTGTAGAAGCGCAAATCGCTATGTTCACAGAACGTATCAAGCATATCACTGAACACATGAAAGGTCAAAAGAAAGACTTTAGCAGCAATGTCGGTTTGATTCGCTTGGTAGGTAAAAGAAAGCAATTATTGCAATACTTACAACGTACCGATTTGATGGCGTATCGCGCACTTATCGAAAAATTAGGTCTTCGTAAGTAAGCTTAAAAGATTCATCAGCCCTTAGCTCACCGCTGAGGGCTTTTGTTTTTTATGGGATACCCATTTCCTATCTCCCTTTAGAACATTTTTTAAACATAAAACAGCGCCACAGACAGGATGTAAACGTAACTGTCATCGATGAAAGTGCGCACAAATTCAAACCAATGAAACCACAAGGATTCAGAAAATCGATCGCTTTGCCGGATGGCCGCGAGGTGATCATCGAGACGGGCATTCTCGCAAAACAAGCCCATGGTTCGGTTACCCTTACTTGCGGTAACTGCGTATTATTAGCTACCGTAGTCGGTAATCGTGAAATGAAAGCAGGACAAGACTTCTTCCCTCTTTCAGTTGACTATACCGAAAAGTTCTACTCTACCGGTCGTATCCCTGGAAGCTTCCACCGTCGTGAAGGTAAAATTTCTGATTATGAAGTTTTAATCTCTCGTTTGGTTGACCGTGCTTTACGCCCGTTATTCCCAGACAATTATTTATTCGATGTACAAGTAATCATCAGCCAAATCTCTGGCGATAAAGAAGAATTACCTGATGCATTGGCTGGCTTGGCTGCTTCTGCTGCCTTGACATTGAGCGATATTCCTTTCTTAGGACCAATTTCAGAAGTACGTGTTGCACGTATCGATGGTAAGTTCGTTATCAACCCTCGTCGTTCTGAGTGGGTGAAGGCGGATATCGACGTAATCATCGCTGCGACTGCTAAAGACGTATTGATGGTAGAAGGTGAAATGAAAGAAGTGAGTGAAGCTGAATTATTAGAAGCAATCACTATCGGTCATGCTGAAATCAAAAAACATTGTGCTGCTCAGTTAGAATTAGCACAAGAAGCGGGTCGTACCGAGAAACGTACATGGGAAGGTCCTGCAGAAAACGAAGAGTTCAAAAAACAAATCGAAGCGGCCGTTTCTGATAAAATCTATGCGGTTGCTAAATCTGCTTCTGGCAAGAAAGAACGTTCTGAAGCGTTCAAAGCGATTGCAAAAGAATTCGTTGAATCAATGGGTGAAGCTTTCACAAGTGAATTAGCTCCATTATTCAAGCGTTATTTCCACGATGTTGAAAAAGAAGTGATCCGTAATATGATGTTAAACGACCGTACTCGTTTGGATGGTCGTAAGTTGGATGAAGTTCGTCCTTTATGGATGGACATCAACGCCTTACCTTCTCCACACGGTGCTGCGGTGTTCACACGTGGTGAAACACAAGCTTTAGCTACCGTTACTTTAGGAGGTTCTGATGATGAATTGATGTTGGATAAAGCACATGAAATCGAGTATAGCCGTTTCTTGTTGCACTATAACTTCCCTTCTTTCTCTACCGGAGAAATTAAGCCTAACCGTGGTCCTGGCCGTCGTGAGATTGGTCATGGTAACTTGGCTAAACGTTCATTAGAAATGGTTATCCCTACTGATTGTCCTTATACAATCCGTATTGTGAGTGATGTTTTAGAATCGAACGGTTCTTCTTCAATGGCTACTGTTTGTGCGGGTTCGCTTGCATTGATGGATGCTGGTGTGAAAGTAACTGGCGGTGTGAGTGGTATCGCAATGGGTATGATCACTAGCAAAGACGGAAGCAAATATGCCATCCTTTCTGATATCTTAGGAGACGAAGATCACTTAGGTGATATGGACTTCAAAGTAACAGGAACGGCGAAAGGTATCACTGGTTGCCAGATGGATATCAAGATCGACGGATTGAGCAATGAAGTATTGGCTGAAGCCTTAGAACAAGCTCGTCGTGGTCGCGCTCACATTTTGAATGCGATGAATGAAGTAATTGCTACACCGCGTGAAGATTATAAAGCACATGCACCACGTATTGAAAAAATCATCATCGATAAAGAATTTATCGGTGCGGTTATCGGACCTGGTGGTAAGATCATTCAAGAAATGCAACGTACTACCGGTACTACCATTTCTATCGAAGAGATCAATGGTGTGGGTGAAATCAGCATCTTAGCTACTGAGAAAGAAAGCATGGAGAAAGCGAAAGCTGCTATTGCAAATATTGTGTATGTTCCTCAAATCGGTGATGAGTTTGAAGCGAAAGTAAAGTCTATTAAAGAGTTCGGTGCTTTTGTAGAATTCATGCCTGGTAAAGAAGGTTTATTACATATCTCTGAAATTTCATGGTCACGTTTACAAACGATGGATGGCGTTTTCAATGAAGGCGACACGGTACGTGTGAAAATCATTGGAACAGATCCTAAGACCGGTAAATTGCGTTTGAGCCGTAAGGTTTTGATGCCTAAGCCAGAAGGATATGTAGAGCGCGAAAGCTCTCCTCGCGAAGATCGTGGTACGCGTCGTGACGACCGTGGCCCTCGTCGTGATGATCGTGGTCCGCGCCGTGATGACAGAGGCCCTCGTCGTGACGACAGAGCTCCTCGTTCAGAGCGTCCTACAGAAGGTGGTGAGTCGACTGAAAACAGTGCTCCTGCTCCAGAAGCCTAATTTAGCTTTTGATACATATAAAAAAATCCCGCTTCGAAAGAGGCGGGATTTTTTTTATAGGTATAAACATAATAAATTATAATAGGGATTATCATTACTTCGAATAAGAAGGCCACAATAGAAGGGGATGCGTTAAAAATGAATTAACGAAATCAAACAATAAAATTATTTTTTAATATTTCTTGCAAAGCGACAACTTTAGTATTATATTTAAATACCAATTGTAAGGCAGCCTATTTATTTAAAACTCATTTCGCATGAAAAAATTCTATTTTTCGGTATTGCTACTAATCATAACTTGTGTTAAAGCTTTTGCTCAAGTAAATGATCAAGTAAATCTAATTTCAAATCCTGGATTTGAGGAACATAATTATTTGGATTGCGGAAATCCAATGCAAACACCTACGGCAATAGATGATTTATATGGATGGTATTCAAAACTATGCTATAGTACGCAGGCGAGATTATTTTGCAAATTAGATACATTTTTAACTCCACCATTAGGGTACTTAGATAATCTTTTTACACAGCAGCATGTTCCATATAATAATTATGGGTATCAATACCCTCATTCAGGCAATTGCTATATCTATTTGAATTATGGCTTCGTCGATTCAAATCATTATATCTTAAACCCGAAGAAGGATCAAAACGCAACGTATATAATTGATAGCCTAATTCAACCATTAAAAATCGGTCATCTTTATGAATTTTCATTTTACGTCAATGCGGCGGATGTTAGAGGATACCCTTATATCGTGAATTGTCAAAATATTGCTGCAGCAGATGGATTAGGTTTTTCACTTAAGACATATCACCCCAATGGTTATGTTAATGATGTTCCATGGATGGATAATCCTAGCAAAGCATTCGTCTTCGATACTTTAATCACCGACACGAGCAACTGGGTTCTATTAAAACAAAAATTTGTAGCTGATTCTGCTTATACTTATTTAGAATTAGGCTACTTTCAAAAAGACACCTACATCAAATGGGCTTCGATAAAAAATGCGAATGCAGGTGCTTCACTTGTACATCAATCATTCCATTTTATTGACGATGTTTCTTTAATAGACTTAGGCGAGCAAAATATTTTATCCGAAACTGGATCCACAGAAAACAATATCATCCCAACGGAAAACTCCTATTTACTTGGTTCTGTAAAACACTATTCTTTACCAAATAAGATGATCGAACCTATAAGTGCGAATGAGATTAAGGTATATTATGAAGCAAATGGCAAGAACTTAAAATTGCGTTTCCAAGGCTCTTTCGATTATTCAAACACTATGACCTTATATTCAATAGATGGCAAATTAGAAAAACTTGAAACTATCCCTTCCAACCCAGCATCAGAATATAATTATTCTTTGGAGAATTTAAGTTTCGGCACTTACGTTTGTAATTTATCAAATGGAAAGGAACAAAAGTCCTTTAAATTTATTGTAACAAGATAATTTGTAGCTAAAGCAGGAATGGCTTACCCTCCTACTCCAGAAGCATAATTTAGCTTTTGATACATATAAAAAAATCCCGCTTCGAAAGAGGCGGAATTTTTTGTGTATCGTGGTTTTAGGATTTAATATCATTCTTAAAAACAAAAAGCCTGACTCTTAAGAATCAGGCTTTTTTATTATTGGAAAGCAATTATTGCTTATCTAGTTTTTCAACTTGGGTGAAGGTCAATTCTAAAGGCGTTTTACGACCGAAGATTAATACATTCACTTTTAGACGCTTCTTATCTTCAGAAACCTCCTCAATAGTACCGGTAAAGGTATTGAAAGGACCGTCGGTGATTTTTACTGATTCACCAACTAAGTACGGTTCATCCATTTGTACGCCAGCTTCGATAGAATCGTCGGCGATACCTAAGATTTTATTTACTTCTGATTTACGTAGTGGAGTTGGGCGGTTATTACCCAAGAAATTGATGATACCAGAGATATTTTTAATAGTAAGAATGATTTCAGAGTTCATTTTGAATTCATCCGCTTCAATCAAAAGGTATCCAGGATAGAAGTTACGTTCTTTGATAACTTTCTTACCGTTTACAATTTTGTAAACTTTCTCCATTGGCAAGAAAACCTGAGAGATAATCTCGTTCCAGTTAGAGCGAGAGATTTCTTTATCAATATATTCTTTGGCTTTCTTTTCCTTGCCACTTACGACACGAAGAACGAACCATTTTTTTTCACTAGTCAAAGCTTCCATATTGGATCGATACTATTTAAATAATTGATAGAAGGTATCGAGAATCAAATGGGAGCCGCCATCCATTAAAGATACCAAAACAGCTACTACGACAGACGCAACAGCTACTACGATTACTGAACTTTGCAATTCTTGCCAAGTAGGCCAAGACACTTTATGCATCAGTTCATTATAAGATTCTGCGGTATAATTTTTCAAACGTTGAAACATAAGAATAAGACTTTTAGCGAAGATAATAAATTTCCGGAGAAACGCTAAATTTTGTTGGCACGGGCACCAGGATTCGAACCTAGATCGGAGGTTTTGGAGACCACAATTCTGCCGTTGAACTATGCCCGTAAAAAATAATGGTCATTGAACATCAGATAAGCACCTAACGAGCAATGACCATTAGTATTTTTATATCAAGATTACTTGATGATTTCAGTTACCTGACCGGCACCAACTGTACGACCGCCTTCACGGATCGCAAAGCGCATACCTTTTTCCATCGCAACCTTAGCAATCAACTTAACGTTCAAAGTTACGTTATCACCAGGCATAACCATTTCAACTCCTTCTGGTAAAGAAACTTCACCAGTTACGTCCGTTGTACGGCAGTAGAATTGAGGGCGATACTTGTTGAAGAATGGAGTGTGACGTCCACCTTCTTCTTTGCTCAATACGTAAACTTCACATTTGAATTCAGTGTGAGGAGTGATAGAACCAGGAGCACAAATAACCATACCGCGCTCGATATCTGATTTTTCAACACCACGCAACAAGATACCACAGTTGTCACCAGCTTCACCACGATCCAACAACTTACGGAACATTTCTACTCCGGTACAAGTTGATTTGATAGCGTCTTCGCGAAGACCAATGATTTCTACAGGATCACCTACGTTGATTACACCACGCTCGATACGGCCAGTAGCAACTGTACCACGACCAGTGATAGAGAACACGTCCTCAACTGGCATCAAGAAAGGCTTATCAACAGCACGCTCAGGAACTGGGATATCATTATCTACAGCAGCCATCAAGTCTTCGATAGACTTAACAAACTGAGGATCTCCAGCTAAAGCACCTGTAGCAGAACCACGGATGATAGAGATATTGTCACCATCGAATTGATAGAATTTCAACAATTCGCGGATTTCCATTTCAACTAGGTCTAATAATTCTGGATCTTCAACCAAGTCAACTTTATTCATGAAAACAACGATTCTTGGTACACCAACCTGGCGAGCCAACAAGATATGTTCACGAGTTTGAGGCATAGGACCATCAGTAGAAGCTACTACCAAGATAGCACCGTCCATTTGGGCAGCACCAGTAACCATGTTCTTAACGTAATCGGCGTGACCTGGACAGTCAACGTGAGCGTAGTGACGGTTATCTGTTTCGTATTCTACGTGAGCAGTATTAATTGTGATACCACGCTCTTTTTCTTCAGGAGCGTTATCGATTGAATCATAGTCACGCTTTTGAGCAAGACCACGATTAGCCAATACGTTAGTAATGGCAGCAGTCAATGTAGTTTTACCGTGGTCAACGTGACCAATAGTACCGATATTGACGTGCGGTTTCGTGCGGACAAAGGTTTCTTTTGCCATTGTTTTAGATGTTTGTTATTGTTATGAATGTTTTACTATTCGTTTTTGGAGCCATTGACGGGACTTGAACCCGTGACCTCGTCCTTACCAAGGACGCACTCTACCAGCTGAGCTACAACGGCTTACTGGTTCACTCTTCACGGACGATGGTCTCTCATGGACTCCACGTTTTTTATTCGTGAACCGGAGAGCAGGAGACGAGGCTCGAACCCGCTACCTACAGCTTGGAAGGCTGTCGCTCTACCAAATGAGCTACTCCTGCTTGTTTTAAGAACGTTAGTGTGGAGAGTGGTGGATTCGAACCACCGAAGTCGTAAAACAGCAGATTTACAGTCTGCCCCATTTGGCCACTCTGGTAACTCTCCCCAAAAAATAATAAGAGCCGAAGAACGGAATCGAACCGACGACCTACTGATTACAAATCAGTTGCTCTACCATCTGAGCTACTTCGGCTTACTATTTCAGACTGTGCGCTCTGCTTTTAAATTTCGCCTTTCAACGATATTTCTCCACTGCTTTCACACAACCTTCATAAAAGGAATGCAAATATAGAACACTATTTTCTTTTTCGCAAATTCTTTTTAAATTTTTTTTTTAGCCTAACTATGTTTCTCCTTGTGCTTAATAATTTGTCCCTTAATTTGATCGTAGGCCAACTCCAACGCTTCCTCGAAATGATGGCCATTCTGGCTTGTAAAGAGGTCTGCTCCAGGCAAATGTAACTTCACTTCAATTACTTTTTCTTTAAGGTTCACACTACTGTTTTCTAACTTCAAAAAAACATCGGCACGTTCAATTTTAGAATGGTAATGTGCTAAATGCTCAATCTTCTCCATGATTTTCTCTTCTAACTTACTGTCAGCTTTGAAATGTACTGCATGCAATTGGATGTTCATAAAATTGGAATTTAAAGTTTAAAAAATCACTGTCATTCTAATGTACGTAAAATCAAGAGCGAGGATGCGCTTGCTTGAAAGTTTTTTTTAGTTTTTCTATACTGTTGTGCGTATAGACTTGCGTAGCCGCTAAATTCGAGTGCCCTAATAATTCTTTAATTGCATTTAAATCGGCTCCATGATTACTCAGGTGCGTAGCAAAACTATGTCGCAATACGTGCGGGCTCTTTTTCTCTAAACCAGGAATACGGCTCAAATAATGCTTTACAATGCTGTATAAGGCCTTTTCATTGAGTATATCCCCTACTCTTGTGGTAAACAGAAAAGGGCTTTGAATATCCATCGTTTTGCATAAGGATTGAAAACTATTGACCCGACTAATTAGTCGTTCATCAATTGGAATAATTCGTTCTTTCCCTCCTTTTCCCAGCACTTTAATTTGCTTTAAATGCAAATCAATCGTTTGCCAAGTCAACTTGTTTAATTCGGAGCGGCGTAAACCGCAACTATACAACACTTCTAGCATTAAACGATCACGGGCGCCTTCAAAGGATTCATCAAAGAAGGCTGCATCGAGCAACGCTTCGATTTGTCGTTCTTCCACATAAACGGGCAAACGCTTGGACATCTTCGGCGCAGTCACCTTGTCCATCGGATTTTCACTTAACGCGTTTTCACGCAAAAGGAACTTATAGAAGCTCTTTAAGGTAGAGAGCTTTCTGTTAACGGAGCGATTGGTATGATTGGAAGAAACTAGTTCGACGACCCAACTTCTAATATGCTGATGATTGATTTCCATCAGCTCGATTTCGCCGTAGCATTGATTGATATAAATAAAAAACTGCTCCAAGTCTGACTTGTAAGCAGTTATAGTATGTTGAGCATAGCGCCGCTCAACGAGCAAATATTCTATGAATTGATCCCTTAACATCACAAATCGAAGTTAAGGAAAATTAAACGCAATTACGCGTTTTGGTTGTGATATTTTCCACGAACGTGAATCGCCTTCAAAATTTCTTTACGACGAACTACGGATGGTTTCACAAAAGCTTGACGAGCACGCAATGATTTAACGGTTTGTGTACGGTCAAATTTCTTTTTGTACTTCTTCAACAACTTATCTACTGTGTCGCAATCTTTGTTGGAAATAATCAACATGTGCTTTAAATTTTTTGATTTTAATGAGGCGCAAATATAAGAATAATTTCAAAAAAAAACATCAAATGGAAGATTTTTTAAAAAAAATTCTAAAAAAGAATTTCTCTTACTTATCTAAATCTTCCTCGTCTTGAGCGTCCACCCCTGCTCCACCGCGCTTAGCACCACTTAAGGCGTCCAAAAACGGCTGAATTTGGTAATTAGAAAAATTAGAGGTGTTTCCAAGTACGATAATCGTTGTGCGGTCGTTTAGGCCACGAAAATAGGCGTTATTGAATTGGTGCCACCAACCATTATGATAAACAGCTTTTTGTTGCGGCGAATAAACGATCATACGCCAACCGAAGCCGTAGTTTTTCATCCCCCTCTTCTCATGACTGTAAGGCGTATAAGCCAATTCAGTTGTCTCACGCGAGATCAATTGATAGTTATACATCGCGCAGTCCCATTTCCACATATCCTCAATAGAGCAGTATAAACCCTTATCGCCTGCTACGCCATCCGTGAACTCAAAATTACCACGACGGGCATGCGGTGTATATCCAATGGCCGTATTAGGATGTTTTGCAAGGGCTGCCGGGGAATAAACAAAGGCATCCTTCATATCCAAAGGTTCAAAGACATTGCGTTGCATAAAAGCTGTGAAAGTCAAGCCCGAAACCTTTTCTACGATAGCAGCCAGGATTGCATAATTTGTATTGCAATACTCAAAATGCGTATCAGGAAGTGCTGCACGTGTAGGATGATGTAGAATCATCATATCCATCAGCTCTTGATTACTCATCAATTCGCTCTTGTTTTTCCAATAAGCATAAGCGAAGTTCAAATAGTTAGGCATGCCACTTCTATGGGATAATAGCAATCGAATTGTGATTCCATTATAAGGAAATTCAGGGTAGAATTTTTTAACATCGTCATCTAAAGACAACATTTTCTTTTCAAACAACATCAAGACTGCCACAGCGGTAAACTGCTTAGAAACGGAGGCTAATTGAAAGGATGTGTGATTATTGATTGCATGACCATTTTCAAAATCTGCGTAACCAGAAGTGTTTTTGTAAATCACTTGTCCGTATTGTCCAACTAACACCGCTCCGTTAAAGCGTTGTTTTGCCACTTTCCAATGAAAGACAGAATCACAACGATGTGCTTTTGCCGGACCATCAATTTGCTTAAAAAACTGCGCACTTCTTACAGAATCGACACGAGGGCGAGCATTAGGATCGGTTTTAGCTCCGGAAGGAGAGCAGGAATTAAGAAAATTGAACCCAAAAACAAGGAGTAGAATATGTAGCAAGGATATTTTTTTTACTTTTTTCACGATTTTGTAAATATCAAGAATTTTGTCGAATGAAATCGAACTGAATTCAGAGTATCTTTTAACGAAGTGTTGTGGAAAATAGACAAAAGTATCTCCTGCAAATTTCTCAAATTTGCAAGAGTGATCTTTCATCCAAAGTTAAAAATAACATTTGCGCTAATCCTTGCACTAAGTCTTTCACAGCTTGGTATTGGACAAACTTTGGAAAGAAAAGTCGTTATAAGGAACACGCCAACCCAAATTAGTGATTCCTTAGTTATTATTCCATCAAGTATAACTTGTAGCAATTCACGAGGAAGTTTAATACTAAGCAATACCACTTTTCTTGCGGGAAACAATTCTATTTCAATAGCAAAAACAAGTACCGACTCAATCATTATTTTAAAGTACAAGGTATTAAACAGCACTTTTTATCAACGCAGTACACACAAGAACATTGCGAGACAAATACCTTTAAAAGGCTTTGTGATAGACCCTTTCACCTATACGCCTACAAGCAATTTAAGCGACTGGAAAAAACAAGATCGCAATTTAGATATCAGCGGTCAATATATGCGCGGCATCACTTTGGGCAATAATCAAAACCTAAGTTCGAATTCGAATTTCAACTTACGAATGCAAGGAAGATTGACGAATGACATCGAAATAAACGCTGTTCTAGCCGACAATCAAATCCCTATACAACCGGAAGGAAATACAGCACAAATTCAAGATTTCGACAACCTATTTATTCAATTAAAAAAGGATAATAGCCTATTAACTGCAGGTGATTATTACTTAAGGCAAACTAATTTCCCTTTTTTGCGTTTTGACAAAAAGTTGCAAGGATTATTATTTCAAAACAGTGATAGTGTGTATAGCGGCATTCGACAACAGACGAAGCTTGCAGTGGCTATTACAAAGGGAAAGTACAATCGTCAGACTATCAATGGAATCGAACAAAACCAAGGTCCTTACCGATTGAAAGGTGCTAATGGAGAGCTTTTTATCATAATTATTGCAGGGACGGAGCGCGTTTACATTAACGGAGAGTTGATGCAGAGAGGTGCTGGCGCAGATTATTTCATTGATTATAATACCGGAGAATTGACTTTCACCGCAAAACGATTAATCAATAATCAAAGTCGTATCATCGTTGAATTCCAGTATGCGGAGCGAAATTATTTGAGAACGACCTTATTTGCGGAAGAAAATTTAAAATTCAAACAGGGCTCCTTTAACGTTCAATTTTTTCAAGAACAAGATGCCAAAAACCAACCGCAAGAAAGTTTTAGAGCAGGTACGCAAGACGCTTTAGCGGCGATAGGCGACAGTATTCGTTCTGCCTATATTCCTTCAGCACAATCAAGTAGTTTTGATCCGAACAAAGTGCTTTACAAGAAGGTGCTCATCGATACCTTAGGCTATACCGATAGCATTTTCGTGTATACCAATGAAAGCAATATCAATCTTTTTCAGTTAAGCTTTACCAATGTTGGCAAAGGGAATGGTGAATATACTATTGCACAAACTTTAGCGAATGGCAAGGTGTATAGATATGTTGGCAGACGAAATGGAGAATACTTACCAATAAGCATTTTGGTAGCCCCGCAACGAAAGCAAATGTTGAGTTTTAGTGGCGACTATCAACTAAAAGGCCTGGTATTTAGAGGTAATCTTTCTTTATCAGATTATAATCATAATTTATTTTCTTCTCTAGATAAGCAAGATGATAAAGGCTTAGCCACTCAAATAGATATTGAAAGGCCAATGGTAATTCACCGATGGAAAATCACACCAGGACTTCATTATATAGGTATTCAAGAAACATTCACCGCTATTGAAAATTTCCAGACACAAGAATTTGCCCGCGATTGGAATTTAGGTACGCCGCATAACTTAGAGCAAAATTACCTACACCCACAAATTAAAGTTGCTAAATCACTCAAGCAAAATATTATTTATGATTTTGAGCGACTGCTTATTCCTTCCGATCAAAGTTATCGAGGTGATCGGCAAACCTTAAATATTGATTGGAACGAAAAACGTTGGCGTGTAAAAAACAGAAGTTCCTTATTAAATTCGAAAACAGAGGAGAAAAGTTCAAGCTTTGCCCGTCAAGATGCGATGTTAAGTGTTCGTTCGGATAAGCATCAAAAAAGCGAATGGACTGTTCATTATAATGAAGAAAACAATCGTTGGAAGGATTCTACCTTAGCCTATTTAAAAACTTCGTTTCATAATAAAACCTTAGGGGGCTTCGTAAAAAACACAGACAGTAGCAAAGCTGTTTATACTATTCAGTTTGACAGAAGATGGGACTATCACCCGCAATACGGCTCCGATAGCTTATTCCAGCGTGCCGACCAAATACAAAGCAGAGCGGGTTTTAAATTAAACGATTTGCAACGAATACAGGTTATCGGAAACTGGAGATATCTCGCATTATCTTCTAGTAAAAACAAACAAACTTTACTGGCGCAATTATCTTACGAAGGCGAGAGTAAAAAAGGACTCTGGCATTGGCAAACAGCCTATGAAAGCGGAACTATTCAAGAGCCTAAACGTCAATATGCGTTCTTAAAAGTGCCGGATGGTCAAGGGCACTTTAGTTGGGTGGATTTAAACAATGACGGCATACAACAATTGAATGAGTTTACAGAAAATGATTATAGCAACAACCTTCGCTACGACAAGGTATTCATACCAACGAATGAATATGTGGCCGCTAATCAGATCTTATGGAACGGAATGCTGAATTTAGATTTTAGCAATACGAGTGGTGATGAAGAGGAGGAAGAGAAAACGAGTCTTCCTTGGTATAAACAATGGAGCTGGCAAGGAAACAGCAGTTATTTGCGTAAGGCTTTATTAAGCGAAGGCGACCAAGGCTATCTCCCCTTTTCAAAAATTGCAGACTCCTCTATTGTAGGCAATCAGCTATCCTTACAGTCTTCTATCAGCATCAAACCAAGTTCTAATAATTGGTACGCTTGGATTATTTGGAACAAGAATCAAGGGCGAATGCTAACTACTTTAGGATTAGAAAACAAAGGTAGAGATGAATGGCTGATCCGGGGTCGAGTTCCTATGTTTTGGCAGATTGAATTACAGCCTATCGTTTCTTTTGGGAACAAATTTGCAGAAAACTCTTACAATAAAACACAAGCTTATAGCATTCATTATGTCACTTATCAGCCGGTCATTTTTTGGCTTAAGCAAGCAAATAGAATCAGTTTGGATGTTCAAGTGAAAGACTTGAGGCATATCCAAAACGAGATTGTAGGAAAATCAAAAATCATTCAATACACTGCGGATTATAAATGGGCGAAAGCCAACTTCGGTCAATTCACAGGAAAGCTTCAATATGCAAGTGTTCAATTCCCTTATGCTACGAACACTGTTCTTGCACTCAATGTTTTGGAGGGCTTACGTCCTGGCAGAAACTTTTTAGCAGGGGTTAATTGGGAGAAAAGAACTAAGTCGGGGCTGGAATGGACCATTGGCTATGAATTACGTCAGAATGGCGCCAATACGCGTTGGATTCAAATGGGAAGAATGACCCTAAGGGCCCTTTTCTAAACAAAAAAGGCCCCTTCAATGAAGGAGCCTTTAGATGATTTCAGAGAAATTATTCTTTGATTAATTTGAATGATTGTACTTGATTGTTCATCATTACTGTAATCATGTATACACCCGGCGTTAAGGAATTTACATCCAAAATTTGCTTGTGCGTATTACTAATCATGCGTTCTTGTTTTACCACACGACCACTCATGTCGGTGAATAAAACTTGCATTGGTTGGTTATCTAAATTTGCATGAACTAGGAATAGTTGATCCGTAGCTGGATTTGGGAACAAATTCAAACCTTCTGTTTGGATAGTTTCAACACCAACTCCTTTAGGACAAGACTTATAAACCTTATTTAATAAAGTTCCGTTCAAATCAGCATAGCGTTGTGAGAACTCTTGATAATACATATTAGCAGTTGTAGAATCATGAATAAATAATTCATTCTCGTCATTTTTAGTATCTGCTGCAGTACTCCAGTTATGAGAACCAGTGGTTACCATAGGATCGCTACAAGCGTCGTTTGGATCAATGATTGCATACTTGTGGTGGAAGATGTAAGAACCTTTATCAATCAACTGGGTAGTGATCCCTTTGTTATAGAAGTTATTAAAAGGAGCTGCGGCACCTGTTCCTGAAGTATCATCTACGATACCTGCATAATAAGCACCATTTTTATTAATAGCTGAGTCGATAATAACATATCCGATGTCCGTTTTTGTCCATGACATTACACCTGCATATAGATCATAATTTGCTGTAGCCACAGCACGCTTCAAGTTAGCATGCGTATTGTCAGAAGGACTGAAATAAGATTCAATATGTTTACCACCAATCATATAATCATGTGGTGTATTATTCTTTTTAGAGGCACCGAACAAGTAGTTCGTAAACATTTCTTCAAACTCGATAGTATAACCGCGAGCCAATGATTGATCTTGAATGATAATAACGTTATTTGCATCCGTCAACAATTGCTGATCAGTCCAGTTTGTAGAACCTGTCCATACTGTCGCTAAATTCGGATCGTTCACATCGATCACCATAAATTTATTGTGCATGATACCATAAAGTGTAGTTCCTGCTGGAGCTAGTTTCTTGTTAGGTGTAGTAAAAGAGTTTAAAACATTACCTACCGAGAAATCACATATAACACGTACATTCACCCCACGTGCAGTAGCTGCATTCACAGCACTGATCACACCTAGATTATTATCAACGTTATAGATAGCGATATCTAAAGTAGAAACCGCACGATTGATGTAGGCAATTAAGGTATCATCAAAAGTACCATTCAATTGTTGCGCTAAATGTCCGTAATGCGCTACATTGTTATTTACAGAGCGATTAAAGTAAACTTTGATTTTGCCGCTAGAATTCGAGGCGGTAGCCATCGCAGTCACGGCAGAGAAGGAAGTATCATTCGTAGCACTGATAGTCAAACCTTGCACATAGTAAACTGTTGCAGGTGTTAAACCTGTCAATGAAGCATTGTGATTGGTGGTCATGGTAGCAGAAGATACGCTCGATGTCAAGGCAGTTGGTGTTAAACCATATTTTACAATTGTATTACCTTGTTTTTGCGTCAAGAAGCTAACATCAAAAGAAGTAATAGTAATATTCGACTGACGAAGAGAGGTCGTAATTAATGGAGGATTTCCTGCATATACGATATCGTTTAAGTCGCGAAGCAACAATTGATAAGATGTACCAGTGTAAGTACCTACATTATATTCACTCAAGATACCAATGATGTCTACTGGTCCAACAGGAATAGTTGTACCCACTAGATTACTTGAGTTATTGATACGAATATCTTCTTGTGTACCATTATGAGTAAACGTGTAATTCGTGTTACCAGCAAAAGTACCTGCTGCAGAGAACGTAACATTATTGATACGAATCAAACGACTTTCATTTGCTTCAACAAAACCTGCGATGGCAGAAGTTACTAAGGGAGCTGGGACAGTTTTTCCACTTGCAATCACCGATGCAGAAAAGCTAGGTGACACAATTTCAATAAGACCATTGAAATTTGAAATTGAACCAGTAATGGAGACGCTATCTCCTCTTTTTACGTTAGTCAATTGCGTTCCACTATATGCAGCAATACCACCTGTTGCATCTTGGAAATAACGAGTCGTTGTTCCAAGTTCTGAACCATTCGTAACGATACCGTTTACCGTTACAACTGTTCCTGTTGCAGAATTGTGTGCTGCAGTTGCAGTAATCTGAGCATTTATCTTCGTAAAGCTCATTGCTGCGAGAAAAAGTAATGTAATTTTTTTCATTAGTAGATTATTAATTTACGACCACAAGTTAACAAAAATGCGGACATTTGACGCATGATAAATTGTTAAACAAAGTGAATCCAACAAATATGTCGATGAATAGAATTATTGTCCTTTTCGTGTTGCATAGTTGCTTTTTTAGCAGTTGTCAAAGCCAAGAGCATGAAAGCCCTTATTCGGATAAAAAGAACTCTGTACAATTAAGTGAAAGCTGGAAATGTGCGAACCCAATTGCCGGCAATAAAATCATGATTTTATTAGATCCGCATGGGGAGGCTGATAGCGTACTGCGTAAATACGCTCCGTTAGCAAAGAAGTATCACTATACGCTCTATGCCTCGCCGAAGATTTATAATGGCTTGGCAATACCTATTGTAAATACCTTCATCGATTCCTTGCTTGCATCCTTAATAAGCACAAAAACGAATAAAGAAATCGTCCTTGCGGGATTTAGTGGCGGAGCAAAATATGCACTCTTGTATGCAGCAAATAACCGCACAATAAACCGTGTGGTAGCTTGTGGCGCAGTCGTAGAAACCAATTTAAACAATACCCCTAGCCTATTATTTTGCGGGGAAAAAGACATGAACTACGCCTCCATGCGACTTTTTAATAATGCACATTGTTATCATGTAACTTGGAACGCAACACATAGCTGGCCAGATGCAAATACTTTTAGTCTTGCCTTTGGCGAAGAAGTCGCTTGGACAAAAGCTAACGAATCAATCACAACGAGCCTTCAAACGCAATTGCAACAAGAACTAAACCTTCAGCAATCCTATATGGAACAGTATGGAAGTTTTTCAGACACAGATTGGAAACGCATAGTAGCACATCTATCCAAAGACAATACTGATTTGGTTGCAGTTCGCTGCAAAGGTGTATTATCTATGACAAGTTACCTGTACACAGATCATTTCATTAAAAACGGGCAACTGGAACAAGCCTTAAAGTTTTGTCAACGTTATTTGGAGATTGACCCAAAGAATGGAGACGCGTATTATTTCAAAGCTTTAATAGAGATGAAACAAGGCGATACGCAGAACGCAAGTAAAGATTTCAATACAGCTAAGCAGCTAGGCTGGCACGAAACAGCAGATAAAAAGAAAGACTCGTCGTTTTCCTTTTAGTAAAGCGGACGGCCTAAGTAAAAGTCTACAATTTTTGTTTTTAGCAACAAATCATATTTGGCAGAAACCAAATCTGATTGTGATTTGGCTAAGTTATTTTTTGCTGTATTGAATTCAAGGGTATTGATTATACCAGCATTTAATTTCTTAGCATTAGCATCATAAGCGGCTTGCATAGAGGCTGCATATTTTTGTACCGATTCAAACTTAGCAACAGCAGCCTTCCAATTAGCAATGGCTTGGGTTACTTCTTGTTGAAGACTAAGTTCGGCAGATTGCAAATTATAACTAGCATTAAGTTCTCCTAGACGAGCCTTTTGAAAGGCATAATGCGTTTGCATGCCATTAAAAATAGGCAGACTCAAGCTTACGCCTACGGCTTTACCGTAGTTTTGATTAAGCTGATCGCTGAAGCTGATTTTAGTTGGATGTAAAGGGTCTGGGAAGTAATTCATCATTGCACTGGAATAAGAAGTACGAATACTTCCAAACACATTCAATGAAGGATAAAAAGAAGCGCGACGAACATAGGTTTGTTTACGAGCCTCTAGTAATCGAATTTGTTGAGAAAGAATATAAGGTTGTGTTTTACGAGCGAATTCAAAAACTTCGGTCGGATCGGCACTTGGAATTTTAACCGCCTCCATACTAAACTGCATGGTATCGACTTGAATATCCATATTCATCGGTAATTGCAACAATTGTATTAGCTTCAATTTTGCTAACACATAATTGTTTTGTGCACCAACCAAATTAGACTCTTCATTGGCATATTGCGCTTCCACATCTAGTAAACTTAATTCAGAAATATTACCCACTTCGACTAATCTAGTAGTCTGCTTTTTCTGTTGGCCGGTTAAGTCTAATTGACGAGCAGCAATTTGTGCTTGTTCTTTGGTAAACAATACATTTAGATAAGCCATGGCAATGTTCATGGCGACGTCATTTTGAGCTTTTTTCAAATCTTGCAAGGCCGCTTGCCATTCTAGGGAAGCAACTTGACGTTGATACTGTCGTTGACCTCCGTTAAACAAGGCTGCAGAGCTGCTAACACTAAAGCTATTTACTTGTATTTGTCTATCAGAAATGTAAATATTGGTCGTTGGATCGATTCCACGGCCGAAGTTATAGGAATGGCTGGCATCTGCATTCAGACTAGGCAAGATTGCGTATTTTGCCGTTTGAAATGAATAGTTAGAAGACAAGGCCGCAACACCCGCTTGTTTGATTTGAAGATTGTTCTCCATTGCATAAGAAATACAACGTTTAAGATCCCAAACAGCCTGCGCATTCACTTGTTGACCGAACAAGAAAAGCACTATTAGTACTCGTACTATTTTCATATAACAAACCTACAAAATAAACTCGAAAAATATTTGTCTATTGCACGCCCCACTCTACTCCAAAAACTTTGGCAAAATTCTCTTGAATCAGCGCTTTTACCTGTTCCATATCCACTGGATGACCCAACTCTTTTTCAATTGAGGTAACTTGTTTTCCTACTATTCCACAAGGCACAATTAAATCAAAGTAACTCAAATCAGTATTCACGTTCAATGCCCAGCCGTGCATCGTCACCCAACGACTGCAACGAACGCCTAAGGCACATATTTTACGCGCTTTGGCAGGATGTGATGCATCTAACCAAACCCCAGTTTCGCCTTGACTACGTTCTCCCTTAAGCCCATAATGCGCAATAGTCATAATCATGACATCCTCTAAAGAGCGCATATAGCGACCAATATCGGTAAAGAAATTATCGAGATCTATAATTGGATAACCAACACATTGTGCAGGACCATGAAAGGTGATATCGCCACCACGATTTGTTTGGAAGAAAGAAATCTTCCTTTGATTTAACAAATCGGTAGACGCCAGTAAATGATTCATTTTACCTGCTTTTCCTAGGGTAAAAACAGGCGGATGTTCGACAAACAACAAATGATTGGGAGTAATTTCTGGTCCCTCACTCGCACCAGACATTTCTGCCTGACGATTTCTAGACTTTATTTCTAAAATCTCGTTGAAAAGCTTTTCTTGATAATCCCATGCAGAACGATAGTCGAGAACGCCTAAATCTTGAAAGAAGACAAGATTGTTCTTCATTACTTTTGATTATCGCGCCATTCATAAACCCAAGATGATTGAATCATCTCCAAGTGGCCTTCATTGCACTCTTCGCGCTTACCAATAAAGTTAGGCAGTGTTAATACCCACTCTAATAGTTCTGTGAAACGTATTCGATAGATTTTACTTTCAGTAAAATCATCTCCAAACTTTTCGTACAACTTGATAGCTATATCTTCGTAATCATTCCAACGGATATCCGGTTCAATCATAATTTTTCGATTTTTCTAAAAACAAATGTATGGCTTTTAATTTCTCAGCCTCTAAATTATAGTTAATACAATTAAAATAATAATCTTGAAAGTCGATTTCAGGATATAATGCGTGCATTTTAACAGCATATTCTGCTAGATGAGCTATTCCTTCAGAAATCGTTTGATTAAATATCTTTTGCTCCGAATCACTTAATGTTCCATTTTGCACCCAAACGGCGAAAACAAACGGCAAACCAGTATACTGATTCCATGCTGTTGCTAAATCATATTGGAAGGCAAATTGTGACAACATGGGAAAGGTCTTGTCACCGATACATAGCAATCCTTCATTTTGTAGCAATTCACCATTATATGAATGCATGTCCTTTAGTATTGGAGACACTTTCCAAAACTCAGCTAATAATACTTTTAACAGCTTTACACTTGAACGACTTTCTGTATCCAAATAAATTGTGCTAAGCTTTTCTAAGGAATCTTTAGCAAAAACAGCAACGGTTTTCACATGATCGATTGCACCGATACAATAATCACTTAAAAGATGATAATTCCCTATGGAATTTAGCGCTCCGACAGGAACGATTGCCACATCCACTTGCTGCTCTTTGAATAAGCGCGCACATTCAGCAGGAACAGCGGTTTGCACTTCAAATGTTGAAGCAAAAGCATCACTATCCTTCATCCCTTCCAGAAATGGAATAGAATTAAAATAATTAATCAGTGCGACCTTCTTTTTCAACTTATTTTTTCTTTTCCTCTGCTTCAGCGGTTGCGTTCATCCAGGTCTCTGTAATCATGATACCAAACTTATAAACTACTTTCTTATAAGGCTCAGAACCATATTTCTCTGCATAAAACAACCATTCCCCTTCTTCCTTTCCATTGACAAACTGTCCTACTTTAATCACATTACCTTTAGTGTCATAGAGGGTGCATTTTCCATTATTGACATCATTAGTATAGTTGTATTCACCGAGTGGTTTCCCGCCTTGATAATACCATTTTGTCAAGCCATTCTTCTTTCCCATGTTCCAATTGGATTCTTCTTGACGTGTACCATCATCATAGTTTACTACTTTTTTTCCATTCAATAATCCGGCACTGTAGGTGGCATAGCTTTTAATCTTTCCTCCGTTATGATAATTGATGGTAAAGCCATCTAATTTCCCATCGACATAATGTTCCTCTTTCATAATAAAACCACTATGATCTAAAGTCATAACCATTCCATTCACCACACCATTATGATATTCCATTATAGAACGAGGAGAACCTGTTTCATAATACATTCTCCAAATACCTTCTTTTTTACCATTCAGCAAATCACCTTGCTCTTGCGGCAAATCGCCCTTCTTTACCAAGAAATGTTTAAGCTTCGGATTGGCCTTGTCCATTACAATTGTAGTATCTGGTTTAACAATGGCTGCTTTTGAAGCGATGGGCGCGAGATTTGAAGTTTGTGCTTTAGAGCTAATAAAGCCGAAGCAGAAACTCACCATTACAAAAATCAACTTTTTCATATCTGTTTTCAATTTAAGTCAAACGTGTCAGTCGATAAGCCGGGTTCTGTCTGATTCCGAAATCGGAACGAGGCTATCATTTATCTTGGATGTTTGTCGCCAAACACCTCTAACGACCTACCCACCCAACTCGAGCGAGTAGCCCTCAAGCGTTGGTATATTTGGTCTTTCAGCCCGCAAGGTTTCATCTCCAACTATATCACTATAGTTCGACGAGAGCTCTTACCTCTCATTTTCACCCTTACCCTAACGCAAGCGATAAGGCGGTTATTTTCTGTACGACTAGCTGTCTGATACGAATATCAGCCTTCCCGTTAGGAAGTGCGGTACTCTATGCTGCCCGGACTTTCCTCCCCGACGAATCGGAGCGATAGCCTGACTGACGCTGTAAAAATACGAAAAGGAAATGACTTAACGCAGGTAAACGAAAGTAGCTCCGAAACCATAATTCGGATGATATTCGTTGTTATAAGAACGCACCGCCGGCGTTTGACGGAGGATATCCCAAATCTCTTGACGTAATTTACCTTTACCAATACCATGAATTACCGTCAGCTTTTCACGATGATGTGCTATTGCATCATCTAAGGTATGCTTGAAATGATTTAACTGAACCTTAATCATCTCTGCATTCGACATCCCTTTTGGATTATCCACTAAACATTCAATATGCAAATCGATCACATCTGGCACAAAAAAGTAAGCATGCTTTTGCTGTGGTTGCACCATTTTATTTTCTGACAATTTTCGTTGCAATTGTTTTTTCAGTGCAGGAGTAATAATAATTTCTTGATCAGGTCGACTAGGAATTTCAGAAAGGAAGCCAAGCTTATAATTATAAGCCGTGCTTTCCAAAACAGGTGTCGAGGACAAGTCTTTGAAAAAGGACTTCGGACGTATTTTAATTCGTTTAAACAGCTGTAATAAAGGATGAGAGCGATGTTCTAAAATAATCTCAATTTCAGGATTCTCATTCAATTCATCAAAGGCGATATCCCCAAGTTGATAGATATAACGTCGAGCAAGCGGGTTTTTCAAATGCATATACAACTCCCCCATTAGATATAGCTTAACTTCGAAACGTATATCATCGTTGGTATCATTCACCAACATCATATCAAAATAATCAGCGCCTTCTTTGCTTGAAACAGGGACAAAACTCAGGTAAAATCCAGACTGTACTTCTTTACCATATTTCTGAAAATAGAGTTCTTCATCCGACCAAACTTCTTTTGCTTCTGCTTCAATTACTTTTTGGTCTTGTTTTTGGTAGAAATCAACATCCTCCTTATAAACAGGTACTTCTAAGTCATTCACACGCACCTTGAGCATAAACATATCTACAAAATCTACCACCACCGCTTCTTCTTGCGTATGTTTGAGCCAGACATGGTCACCAAGTTTATATTTAATCTTATTTTCGCGCATTGCTTAACGGCTACAAAGTAAAAAAAAATCATCGTCGATTATTCACTATGAAGAACTATAAATTTACAACCGCCATCCTTGCTATTTTGTTCATTTGTTCGAACATTTTAATGGCACAAAGTTATTGCAACGATAAAATGTTAGTGGGCGCAGCACGAATGGATCAGTATTTAACAAGTTTAAAAGGCAAACAAGTTGGTATTGTAATGAACCAAAGTTCTTTGGTTGGCAGTAGTTTAATCGTGGACACTTTACTGAAACGTGGGGTTGCTGTGAAAAAGATTTTCGCACCGGAACACGGATTTAGAGGGACTGCTGATGCGGGCGAGCATTTAAATAATGGAATCGATAGCAAGACTGGACTCGCGATTGTTTCATTATACGGCGAGCATAGAATGCCTACAAAAGAGGATCTTCAGGACATTGATATTATACTATACGATTTGCAAGATGTTGGTGTTCGCTTTTATACGTACTTAGGCACACTCGACTATGTTATGCATGCTGCAGCCATTCATCACAAGCAAGTAATTGTTCTAGATCGCCCAAATCCTAATGGATTTTATGTGGACGGACCGATGCCCTCAGCTTCAAAATACTCCTTTGTGTGTATGCATAAAGTGCCCGTAGTACATGGCATGACAGCAGGAGAATATGCACAAATGGTTAATGGAGAAGGCTGGTTGATTCAAACTTCCGTTGGTTCTATTCAGTGTGATTTGAAAGTAATCCCTTGTAAAAACTATACCCATAAAGACTTCTATCAATTAATGGTAAAACCCTCTCCTAATCTGGCAAACATGCGCGCAATTTATCTTTATCCAAGTTTATGTTGGTTTGAAGGTACGCCGATTTCTCTAGGAAGAGGAACCGACAAAGCCTTCCAGATTTACGGTTCACCCGCATTATCGAAAAATAATTTCAATTTTCAATTCACGCCTACAAGTCGAGTTGGCGCTAAAAACCCACCTTGCTTAAACCAATTGTGTAACGGAGAAGATTTAAGCAATCTTACAGAAAGCTCCCTTCAAACAAAACCTGGTATAGACTTATCCTACTTGTACAAAGCATATCATGCTTATCCTAATCCTGAAAAATTCTTCAGTGAATTCTTTAATACATTGGATGGTGGCAACAAGCTACAAATTCAATTAAAAAATGGCCTTTCGCCTGCTGATATCAAGGCAAGTTGGGAAAGTGATTTGATTAAATTCAAACAAATGCGTAAAAAGTATTTGCTATATGAAGATTTTGAGTAACTATTCTAAGTAGAAATCTTCCTCTCTAGGACGGACACTTTTAAGGAGTCTGTTCATATCGACATTCAATTCAAGTCCGATAATAGAAAGATTTTCACGTAAAGAAACATTAAATTCTTTTTGTAGCAAATAGTAGGCTCCCCATTCCAAGGCGTCAGAGGCTTGGTAGTTTATTCCTGCCATAAAACGATTCCTGTGCCAAGTTGATTCTGATTCTAAATTACGAGGATCATGCAATTGATATCTAAATTCTGCAGAAACATCTGTTGAAATGCGATCACTTAAATTGTATTTGATTGTAAATTTGTTCCTTGAATACACTTCTGCCAAATATCCCTTCGAACTAGAATAGATATTTCTATTTTCGATTTGCAAGCGATGACGATAAGAGACTGTCAGTTTCTCATTGATTGGATAACGCACGGTCATGTCCCACATGATACGATGACGAAAACTAAAGCGATTATCTTCGTTAATATATTTATCTATATGGCGATAAACGAGTGCATTTCGAAAATATTCATTCGAACGATATTCGACACCAATATTCGTATAAAAAAGGTTTAACTGACTCAAATTACTTTTAAAACGAGCCTCTTGCGTCATCAATACAGAAAGGTTCTTATTAAGATGATAATTTAAATTCAAGGTATTCCATGAACCAAAGTCCCAATTATTTTGGGCATTTACTGATGCTGTATTTACGCCTACTAAAAGGATAAAAAAAATAGAGACGAACCTATACTTCATCCTTAAATATAATAAATTTGGATAAAATTGTTTTTCTTTAAGCTATGAATGAAGCTAAGCAATCGGTGATTATTGTAGCAGGAGGCAGCGGCAGTCGCATGCAATCTGAAATGCCGAAACAATTTATAAAGGTCGCGGGAAAGGAAATTTTGTTGCATACTATTGATGCTTTTCTGTCATATAGTAAGGCCATTCATATCATTTTGGTATTACCAGTCCAATATCTTGATACCTGGCAACAAAAGCTCAGTGAAGTATATGCCCATTCCCAGCTATCCGTTTGTGCGGGTGGGGCTTCTAGAACGGACTCCGTTAGAAATGGATTAGCCCTATGTCATAATGAGGGAATTGTTGCTATTCATGATGCGGCTCGTCCTTTTATCAGCGCTACACTAATTGCAAAATGCTTCGAAACTGCTCAGCAGCATGGAGCTTGCATTCCTTGTATTCGTTGTAATGATTCAACTCGAATAATAACTACCGGCGATAACGCAACCATCGACGACTCAATCTGCAGTAAAAATTTCGACCGTAATCAATTATTATTGGTGCAAACTCCCCAATGTTTTAATGCAGAAAAATTAAAATCATTATACAATAACGCAAGTGGAAGCTTTAGTGATGATGCGTCCTTATGGGAGCAGTCAGGGGAAACGATTTATATTTGCGAAGGAGAAAGCAAAAACATTAAAATAACGACACCTATCGACTTACAAGTAGCAAAAGTGCTCCTGTCTAGTGAATAAGTTTATCGTAGTTTTCTCTTACTTTTTTCAAAAATTCTGACGCAAAAATAAAGTCGTCTAATTCTTTATTGCCGGAGTGTAAGACCTCTTGTTTATTTCCTTCCCAATTCTTCAAACCTTGCCATAGGAATATAATATGATCACCAATTTCCATAACGGAGTTCATATCGTGTGTATTCACTACGGTTGTCATATTGAGATCGACCGTAATTTCACGTATCAATTTATCAATCACTAAAGAAGTCTTAGGATCTAATCCGGAATTGGGTTCATCACAGAACAAGAATTTCGGTTTCATTACTATCGCGCGGGCAATACCAACACGCTTTTTCATTCCTCCAGAGATTTCAGAGGGATGCAACTTATTCTTTCCACTTAGATTAACACGATCTAGGCACTCGTCTACTCTCTTCTGTTTCTCGGCTTTGGTCATTTTACTAAACATATTCAAAGGAAACATAACATTTTCCTCAATAGTCATAGAGTCGAACAAAGCGCCCCCTTGAAACAACATCCCAATATCTTTTCGAATTTCAATTCTTTCTTCATTGGTCATGGCAGAAAAATTCTTGCCATCATACATTACAGCTCCACTATCTACTTCAATCAATCCAACCATACATTTGAGCGTAACGGTTTTTCCACTACCTGAAGTACCGATGATTAGGCTTGTTTGACCAGGTTGAAACTGAGCAGAGATCCCTTTCAATACCTCTTGCCCACCGAATTTTTTACGGATATCGAGTAATTCAATCATAGAAGAAGTTGGGCTAAGATATAATCAAAAACCAAAATGATGATACAGCAATAGACCACGGCTTTAGTACTAGCAGCACCTATCTCATAAGCACCACCTTCAGCATAATAACCATGATAACAAGCAACTGTAGCTATAATAAAAGAAAAGGTAACAGCTTTTATCATACAAAAGACTACGTTGAATGGAACAAAGTCTTCACGTAATCCGAACAAGAATTGATCAGACGACATAACACCTGTGGCGGTGGAAACAAGAAAACCACTAAAGAGGGCTACGTTACAAGAAATAATCACTAATCCAGGAATCGTGATTAAAGCCGCGATTAATTTCGGTAAAATCAAATAAGAACGGCTGTTAACACCCATTATCTCTAATGCATCAATTTGTTCGCTAATACGCATAGTACCTAATTCTGTAGCCAAACTAGAGCCAATTTTACCAGCAAGCACCAAACTTAATACGGAGACGGAAAGTTCTAATATTGTTGATTCGCGAACGATAGAGGCTACTACATAAACAGGAACCAAGGGAGAGACCAATTGATAAGCTGTCTGCAGTGTAATTACAGCCCCAATAAAGAGAGAGATTACTGCTACGATTAATAAAGAGCCTACCCCCATGGCATACATCTGACGAAATGTTTCTTGAACATACATCCGCCAATTCTCAGGCTTTCTAAAAAAATAACTGAGCATTATTAAGTAACGCCCTAAATGAAAAAGTGGTCTCATATTTCAACATCAAACCTAAGGCAATTTGTCGGTTATCCCAACGAAAACGCAAAAATTCATTCGTTAATAAATTGTCTATTTTGGTTAACTTTAGGGGATGAAGTTTCAAGTACCCAAACCAAGCAAGCGTATTGCGTGGATGATTAAAGCGATTTTAGCAATCGCTTTTGGTATTTCACTTTATTTTCAATTTCAGCATAAGAATATCCGTAGTTTAAACGCAACTATTCTTCATCATTTCGGACCAAAATCTTATGCAGCCTTGGTCTTGCTATTACTACTTATGTTGGTAAATTGGAGTATAGAGGCCTATAAGTGGAAATTGTTAGTCAGCAAAATGCAAAAGATTAGCTTCCTTGACGCATTAAAAGGTGTTTGGTGTGGCGTAACTATTGGCACTTTCACACCCAACCGCGTCGGTGAGTTCGGAGGCAGAATACTTTTTCTACGCGAGCGCAATCAAATTAAAGGAATCATTGTCACGCTTATTGGGAGTTTTGGTCAAATTACAACCACCCTTATTACAGGCTTAAGTAGTTTGATTTTATTTGTGCTTTTTATTAATCCATTTCAGATTCCGCATCAATTTCTTCCACCCCATGAATTTTTAATTTGGATATTGCCTATTTTATTTGCCTTATTAATTGCATGCTTATTACTACTCTATTTCAATATTAGTTTAGTTGAAAATTTAAGCAATCGTATCCCCTATCTAAAGCGTGTACGCTCCTACTTAAGTATTATCGGACAATTTGGCTATGTGGATTTGGCAAAGTTGTTAGGGCTTTCCTTGCTACGTTTTAGTGTTTTTACTTTTCAATTTTATCTATTACTTAAAGCATTTCAAGTGCCTGTTCCATTATGGAGCGGCCTCATGGTGATTTCCTTAATATTTTTTGTTCAGACCATAATCCCATCTTTTACCTTAACGGAAATTGGGGTACGCGGTCAAGTAAGTGTTTACCTGTTGAGCTTTCTGCTTACTGCAGATTACTCTTTACGAATAATTGACGCGAGCGTGAGTTTGTGGTTAGTGAATTTGATTCTACCCGCTATCATAGGAGCATTTATTTTGGCGAGTCATAAACGCAAACAGCAAGAATCTGAAGCATAATTTATAAATTAGTACCCTTAAACCTCATAAGATGAAAAAAACAATCCTTGGAATAAGTGCATTGTCCTTAAGTTTAGGACTTTTCTCTTTTCAAAGTACTGAAGAAAAAGTGACGAATAAGCCTGAAAGCTTTCAAGTAGCGGCTGAGTCGTTTGCTGATTTGCAATTGTTACGTTATCAAATTCCTGGATTTGAAGAGTTGACTCTTCAACAGAAAAAATTGGCTTATTACTTGTATCAAGCTGCTCTGAGTGGTCGTGATATGATCTATGACCAAAAAGACAGAAACGGGATTTTGTTGCGTAAGACGCTAGAGAATATGTACGGCACTTATAGTGGCGACAAGAACAGCGCTGATTGGAAAAACTTCGAAGCGTATTGTGGTCAGTTTTGGTTTAGCAATGGCAATCACCATCACTATGGCAATGAAAAATTCATCCCAACCTGTTCGTGGGATTATTTCAAAAGCGTAGCATTAGCTTCTAATGCAAAAGGTTTTCCAACTAATCAAGGGGAAAGCCTAGAGCAATTCTTAACACGTGTTCAACCTTTATTCTTTGATAAAAATGTAGACCCTAAATGTGTGGACTTACGTCCGGGTATTGATAACGTTGTTGCTTCTAGCAATAACTTCTACGAAGGAGTTACACAGAAGGAAGTTGAAGCTTATTATGATAAATTCCCAACAGCCGGTGATGCACCTTCTTGGGGTTTGAACACTAAAGTGGTAAAGGAAAATGGTCAGATCGTAGAACGTCCTTGGAAAGTGGGTGGCATGTATGGCGCCGCTATCGAAAAGATGGTTTACTGGTTGAATTTGGCTGTTGGTGTTGCTGAAAATGAGCAACAAAAAGACGCCTTACAAAAGCTTGTAAAATTTTATCAATCAGGAGAAGTAAAGGATTTTGATGCTTATTGCTTGGCATGGGTAAAAGATACTGAATCGCGCATTGATTGTGTAAACGGTTTCATCGAAGTATACTTAGATGCGATTGGTAAAAAAGCAAGTTATGAGAGCGTTGTAAGTATCAAAGATATGGAGGCTACGAAGCGTATTAAAGCGATTGCAGAAAACGCGCAATGGTTCGAAGACCACTCTCCGATTAGTGATATGCACAAAAAGAAAACGGTAAAAGGAATCACTGCTAAAGCGATAACTGTAATCGTTGAAAGCGGAGATGCAGCCCCTGCCACTCCAATTGGTATCAACTTGCCGAACGCAGATTGGATTCGTAAAGAGCACGGTAGCAAGTCTGTTTCTTTAAGTAATATCATTGCATCGTATAATGCGATGAGCGCAGTAAAAGGAACCTTCGATGAGTTTGGTTATGATCAAGAGGTGATTCAACGTTATAAAAAATATGGAGCGCTATCGAGCGATTTGCATACAGATATGCACGAATGTATTGGTCATGCTTCTGGTCAGATCAACCCTGGTGTAGAAACAACAGATAAGACCTTGAAAAACTATGCTAGTTGCTTGGAAGAAGCACGTGCTGATTTAGTAGGTTTATACTTTATCATGGATCCGAAAATAGTTGAGTTAGGCGTTATGCCAAATATGGATGTTGCTAAAGCGCAATATGACAATTACATTACCAATGGCTTAATTATGCAATTGACTCGTTTGAAAATGGGTGACAACTTGGAGGAAGCGCATATGCGTAATCGTCAACTGAATGCGAAATGGGCTTATGAAATGGGTAAAAAAGACAATGTCATTGAGTTTGTAAAGCGTGATGGTAAAACATTTGTTCGCATTAATGATTACAATAAATTGCGTGATTTATTCGGTCAATTACTTCGTGAAATTCAACGTATCAAGTCTGAAGGAGATTATGCAGCTGCCAAAGCTTTAGTAGAAGGATATGGTGTACAAGTAGATCAAGATCTTTTGAAAGAAGTTTTAACTCGTTTTACGACATTAGGATTAAAACCTTACAAAGGATTCATCCAACCTAAATTGGTGCCATTAATGAAAGGAAATGAAATCACTGATGTGAAAGTAATGTATCCAAATTCCTTCTTCCAACAAATGATGGAATATGGCAAAGAATACAGTTTCTTACCTGTTAAGAACTAAATAGAATGTTCCATAAAAAAAGCCTCCTTAGGGAGGCTTTTTTAGTTTAAAGCTAGATGCTTATTGTAAAATCTTAATAACCATTTCTTGTAAGAGCTGCCCTTCGTCCATACTCACATTATTCACGCCTTTGAATTTAAGATCATATTCTTGAAGGAGCGACAAGGCTCTTTCTACACGTTTCATTGGATAATTTCGTAAGGCAACACGATAATCCATCAATGCACTTCTATTGTTCGGCGACAAGCCTGCCAAAGCCAGAATTCGGGCATCTGCGGCGTTGGGTTCCAGCGACATTAAATACAGCTTCGAAAAATAGGTATAAAGGGTTCCGATGACCATCGGTAATGGATTCGATTTGGCATTGGCACGGCAATAGTGGACAAACTTCTGTGCTTTAACCACATCACGCGCACCTAAGGATTTGGTTAATTCAAACACATTAAACTCCTTACTGATACCAATCCATTTCTCAATATCTTCAGCTGTAATTTCTTTACCCTTCGGCACATTGAGCATCAACTTCGATAGTTCATTTACGATTACCTGCAATTGTGTGCCGAGATATTCTTTTAGAATGGCTGCAGTAACGGTAGAAATCTTATAACCTTTCTCTGCTACATATTGTTTCATCCAATTCTCTATATCCCACTCCTTGATTGGGTTGGATTCAAAATATAAGATGGAATCACTTTTGGTAACTGTTTTTGCAAATTTGCGACGCTTATCTATGGTTGATTTATACGCTATTAAAAAGACGGTGCTAGGCACGGGTCGATTGAAATAATTTTCTAGTTCATCCCAATCTTTAAAATCTTGTGCTTCGCGAAGTACGACTACTTGACGAGCCGCCATCATAGGAAAGCGATTGAGTGCTTCAAGTAGTTGGCGCCAATTGGTTTCTTTACCGTAGAAAACAACTTGGTTAAAGCTACGTTCGGCTTCGGAAATCAAATTCTCTTCGGCAAAATGTGTTATCTCATCGATATAGTACGCCTCCTCTCCTGCTAAAAAATAAACAGGCTTGATGGCTCCTTTTTTAATCTGACCAATGATATCTTCAGCACTTAATGCCATTAGAATTTCAGATGTTTTACGGTATGTCCGTTATTAATTAATTGCTTTAAGGAATCGATTCCAATACGAATATGGTTATCTACATAATTTTTAGAAACCGCAAGATCACTTTCGATTGTTTTCACCCCTTCTGGTGTCATTGGCAGGTCGCTAACAAGTAATAGAGCACCACTTGGGATTTTATTTGCAAAGGCGACTGAAAAGACGGTAGCCGTTTCCATATCAATCGCACGAACACGAATCATGCTGAGATAATCTTTAAACTTTTCATCCCATTCCCAAACACGACGGTTCGTGGTATAAACAGTACCGGTCCAATAGTCTAATTCGTAATCTCGTATCGTAGTTGAAATAGCCTTTTGAAGGGCGAAAGCAGGTAAGGCGGGCACTTCTACAGGAAAGTAGTCGTTGGAAGTTCCTTCGCCTCTAACGGCAGCAATCGGAAGAACTAATCCACCGACGCCTGGTTCTTTTTTCAAGCCACCGCATTTACCCAAAAACAAAACTGCTTTAGGCTGAATGCTACTTAATAAATCCATGACGGTGGCGGCATTTGCGCTTCCCATACCGAAGTTGATCATGGTAATTCCGTCGCCAACTGCAGCAGGCATAGCCACTCCGCTGGTGCGTATGGTTGCACCAGTAAAGGCACAAAACTTATCTAGATAAGATTCGAAATTAGTTAGCAGTACATAGGGCGTGAACTGCTCTAACTGCAGGCCCGTATAGCGAGGCAACCAGTTTTCTACAATATCTTTTTTTGTTCTCATCATCCATCATCCATTTAGCCGGCCGCCTTATCGTGCTTAACCTTCTATGATACCATTTTGAATGGCATATTTGATTAAGCCTGCGATATTATGCACACCGATTTTTTTCATAATATTGGTTCTATGCGTATCGATGGTACGCGAAGAGCGGAATAGCTTTTTAGCGATATCCGGACTAGACATCCCTTCTGCTAATAACTTGATAATTTCGATTTCACGAGGGGTTAATTGATCACGTTGGATAACAGCAGTCACCGACTTTTGCTTTTCCTTGCTTTCCGCCATGATATCCATTAAGGCTTCAGAAACGTCGCTTGAGAAGTATTTACTACCGCGAGCGATTTTACGAATAGCGGAAATCAATTCATCTTTGGTACAATTTTTCAAAACGAAACCAGCTGCGCCGGCATCTAACATCTTGGTGATGGTTTTCTTCTCTTTTGTACCACTCAATGCCATTACTTTAACATCTGGGTATTTTGCACGAATTTGTTTCGTTGCTTCAATACCGTCTAGTTCTGGCATTTCAATATCCATTAATACCAAATCAACTTTACGGCGTTGAAGAATTTGCATTACTTCTTCGCCATTATTGGCTTCTTCCAGGACATCCATATCCGGAGCATCCTTCAACAACAATGTTAAAGTGTCGATAATCAACTGGTGATCATCTGCAATTAGGATTTTTACGCGCTCTGGAGCTGCCATTGTGATTCGTGTTTAAGGATATAAAATAGATATTGTACCAAATATAAAAAAAATATGCAAAAGTTTATGTGGCGAAGCATTAAATAATGCTAAAGGGAGGTCGTATATTTGCAAAAAAGTAGAAAATTGAACGCATCAGCCCGTTATCAGCAACTTGGTGTTAGCGCCACGAAAGAAGATGTCCATGCAGCAATTGCAAATCTTGACAAAGGTCTTTTTCCAAATGCCTTCTGCAAGGTATATCCAGACACATTAACCGGTGATTCTGATTATTGCTTAATTAGTCATGCAGACGGCGCTGGGACAAAATCCATTTTAGCGTATTTGTACTGGAAAGAGACGGGCGATCAAAATGTATGGAAACATATAGCGCAAGATGCGATTGTCATGAATTTGGATGATTTGATCTGCGCGGGTGCTACAGGACCGTTTTTATATACTTCGACCATTGGAAGAAATAAAGCCTTGTTCCCAGCAGCTCCTTTAGCGGCTTTAATTCAGGGACATCAAACGGTAATGGATGAGTTGAAGGCAGCAGGCGTTGAAATTCACTTTATGGGAGGAGAGACGGCGGATTTAGGAGATGTTGTGAAAACCGTTTTGGTAGATGGCACTATGACCTGTCGCATGAAACGTTCGGAGGTAATTAGTAATGATAAAATTGCGGTTGGTGATGTGATTATCGGATTTAGTTCGGAGGGGCAAACAAGCTACGAAACTACTTATAATAGCGGTATTGGCAGTAATGGATTAACGGCAGCTCGTCATGATACTTTGAGTAACTATTACGCTGAAAACTATCCTGAGGCCTACGATTTGAACTTGAGCAAGGAGGTCGTTTTCAGAGGCAAGCATCGCTTAAGTGAAGTGCATGAAGGAACTGGAAAAACGATTGGTGAGTTATTATTGAGTCCTACACGTTCTTATGCTCCTTTGGTAAAACAACTACTAGAAAAGCACAGAGATGCGATTCATAGTGTAATACATTGTAGTGGTGGCGGACAAACGAAGATTTTACATTTTGCAAAAGGCGTACATATCATCAAGCACAATTTGCTACCGGTAGCGCCTGTTTTTGAATTGATCCAAGCGTCCTCTGGCACGGATTGGAAAGAGATGTATCAGGTTTATAATATGGGACAACGCATGGAAGTGTATACCACTGCTGAGGCTGCCGAATCTATTCTAGCGATTGCTGCATCTTTCAATATCAAGGCGCAAATTACTGGTCGTGTGGAAGCGATGAAAAAAGAAAAGGCCCACTTAACGATACAATCAGATAAGGGGACCTTCGAATATTAATACTAGAAATTACTTTTCAAATAGCGTCCAGAAACCGCAAACGGTTCTTCCTTCGAAGTCAATCATTTTAAAGGCTGCAGTAAAATCAGCAGTAGTCGTAGGTTTGTACTCTATTAAAATCAAGTGACGATCATTGCCTGTTTCTTTGAAAGTACTCGAAACAATTAGTCCGAAGTTATTTAGAAGTGAGATTCCTGACTGATCAATCATTTTTTCAGTAACCATCATCAACACATATTGTTTACCGCCAGTAAGTGTTAATTTCTCCTTTACTTCATTACCGGAAATAAAGCGCATCTCTTTTCCTGTTTTTACAACAAATCCTTTTTCTTTAAAAAGAGATACAAGCGTATTTTGTTCTTGACTTACCTGCGTGCAATCTTGTGCAAGTAAGCTACTAAGCGGCAATAACATAAATATTAATGCCAAAATTGTGTTTCTCATTTTGTGGTGTTTGTTTATTCATAGACTAGTTTGGGTGAGTCTTTGAACAACTAAAATACACCTTTAAGGGAATAATGAATTTCCATTTTGGGAATGATTCTAAAACTTAGAATTAATGCATCTGAATCAATCTAAAAATCAATGATTTAGAATTCAAAGCAGAATCGATTTAAGAAACAATTAACAATTAAATCAAATCACGAATGGCTAGACATTTTTCGAAACGTATTTTTAGCAGGAATTTAGCAACGTTTAGTCGTTTCGAAAAACGGATTAATTTGTATCTTAGACGCAAACAGACAAGTATGAAAAGAACACTCTTAACAGCATTTTTTAGCTGTTTGATAAGTATTTCTATAGCTCAGCCGATGGCTCCGGTAGGAAAGGCGCAAAGAGCAATTCCTGAAAACGATTTCCAAAGTGCGAATAATCCTTATTATTGGAAGAACAGACTTCCCTACCCTGGTTATTGGCAACAGGATGTACATTATATCATCGATGTGGAGATGGACGAAGTGGCAGATGTAGTTAGCGGTGCTGAAACCTTAATCTATACCAACAATTCTCCTGATACTTTAAAAGAGGTGTTTTTCCACTTATATCAAAACGCTTTTCAACCAGGTTCTTATTTGGATCGCTTAAATAATGCAAATAATTTTCATACGAAATGGGGCACCAAATATGAAAGTAAGGGTTTAGGTACAACCATCGAAAGCATTCAATATCAAGGCGTAACGCTAGACAAAAGTGCACTTACGTACGATAATACTATTTTAAGAATACGTTTACCGCATCCAATTGCACCGAATGCCCAAGTGCGTTTTGAAATTGGTTTCAAAACTTATTTCGACTCCGGTAGTCAACGTCGTCGTATGAAGAAATTCGATGTACAAGGGCATCATGACGAAGCTGGTTATCGCCACTACGATGGTGTGCATTGGTACCCGCGTATCTGTGTATATGATCGCAAAATGGGTTGGGATCGTCAACAACATTTAGGCAAAGAATTTTACGGTGATTATGGTTGTTTTGATTTCTCCATGACCATTAGCAGCAACTATATAATGGAAGCTACGGGTTCAATTACTAACGAAGCGGAAGTGCTACCTAAAGAGTTGAGAGAAAAGTTAGATATAAAGAACTTTGTCAAGGCAGGAACCACGCTCGACAAAAGCGTTTTACCATACGTTCCTGGTCAGAAAAAAACATGGCGTTATCATGCAATCAATGTGCATGACGTAGCGTGGACGGCCGATCCGAGTTATCGTATCGGAGAAGCGAATTGGAATGGTATTCGAATCATTTCTTTAGCGCAAGAAGGCCATGCGTGGGGTTGGCAAAATGCTGCGGATTATACTGCAAAAGTTATTGCCTACTACTCTAGCCGCGTTGGAATGTATGCATACCCTAAAATGGTAGTGGCGGATGCGCAAGATGGCATGGAATATCCGATGTTGACCTTAGACGGGGGTTGGGACCCGAACTACCGCGATTTATTAGCACATGAGGTGGGTCATAACTGGTTCTTTGGGATGGTTGGAAACAACGAAACCTATCGTGCCATGTTAGATGAGGGTTTTACACAATTCTTGAATTCAAACGCCTGTATAGCTATTGACGGCCCTAAACGCATTATAGAAGGAGACCCAAAGTCATTTGGTAACAAACATCGTCAAACAGATTTCATTCTAAATTCAGAGACCTATAATGGTTATATGAGTGATGCCATTCGTCAAGACAATAGCACACTAAATACGCATTCAGACGACTTCAACTCCGCACTAGGTCATGGTGGAGGATATCGTAATGTGTATTTCAAAACAAGTACGATGTTGTTCAATTTGCAGTATGTTTTAGGTGATAGCTTATTCTGGGGAGCTTTCAGTAATTACTTCAACCAATACAAAATAGCGCATCCTTATCCGGAAGATTTCAGACAGAGCATTATCGATTATACTAAAGTTGATTTGAATTGGTTTTTTGACCAATGGATGGAGACTTCGAAAACCATCGACTATTCCGTAGCAAAGACAAAAGCACTCGGACATAATACCTATAATATTACCTTAGAGCGTAAGGGTGAAATGCAGATGCCGATTGATTTACTAGTGACGGATGAGAGCGGTTTAAAGTACGCTTATCATATTCCAAATACATGGTTTGAAAAGAAGACAACAGCGACTATTCTGCCTAAATGGACGGGCTGGGGTAAGTTGAATGAGACTTATACGTTTAAGGTTCAGTTGCAGGACGAGATTGAACAAGTAATCATTGACACTACTAAGCGTTTGGCGGATGTTTGGCCAATGGATAATTACTTGGAGTACCCAAGTAAATTGCGTTTTGATTATATGGTGAATCAACCAAACAATCGCAGTGAATATAAATTAAGCTGGCGTCCAATTGCTTGGTGGAATGCTATTGATGGCGTTAAAGCGGGTGCGCACTTTGAAGGAGGATATATGGGATTGAAACACAACTTCAACGCAAACTTATACTTGAATACACACGCTTTAAATACCATTGATTGGTATAATTATCGTTTTGCACCTACACCTATTTATTGGTATAACACCTATTATACCCCATTACAATATAACAAGCCGGGCTTCGATCCGGCAGATGCACGTACTGCGGTTAATCAATTTAACCAATTCCCGATCATGCATTGGTTTAACTACCAAATTCAATACAGTACGATTACCCCTAAGTTTATCAATAACAGTTCGCTTAGCCTAGGCAGTCGTTTACAAGACGGGTTTATGGTTAATAATGCGCAATTCCAATATAAGCACAAGTCGAACAGTACTTGGAACATTGGCGTGACGAATTACTTCTTAAAAGATCGCAATTATTTAAGCAATAAAAACTTGTGGGGGTATCAATCATACCTAAACAATCTACCGCCAATTTACTTTTATAGTTTTGCTCCAATGACCAACCTGTATATTCCTTATTACCAAGGGATGACGTCTCCTATTTTAGTAGAGCATCAACATGTAAAAGCCTATTTAAGTCATGACAGAACTTTTGCTTTTGATAAAGGTTGGGGCTTATTGCAAAGTACCTTTACGGTAGGCGTAACAAACGATGAAGCGAATTATGGCAATGGTCGTTTTTATGCTTCACAGAAAGTTAGCTACCAACAGAGCTTGCGCATGAATAAACTAGAATGGCGCATGAAAGCTATTTTGGCAACAATGCAAGGTAGTATTCCTAACGAGAGCGCGATTTATGTAGGAAATGCTGCACCTGAGGAATGGTTAGACAATAAGTATGTTCGTGCGAATGGCTTTGGTATACCAGTCAATCAGAACATTAATACCTTCGCTTATGATCCAAGTCAATCAACGAATATTCCATTACAAATTGGTGGTGGATTGATGGCGCGTAATTATTATTCTAGTTTGTTCGTGATGAATATGGGTTCTAATTTGAACAATTTGCGTGGTCGTTCTGGATTTGGTTTCAGCAACGAACTTGAATTTGACGATTATATCAAAATTCGTCCTAAGGCAACACGTAATTGGCTTCATTTTGATAGCTATTTATACTATGATTTTGCCTTATTGCAAACAGATCTTGGTATGAACAATGGTAGTATTTTAACGCCATTCGCATCGATGATTGAAAAGCCATTTATGGATGCAGGTTTAGGATTGGTTGCTACGATTAAACGTTTTGGCAAGTTAGAAACAGCGAAACCTATCAGTATCCGTGCTGACTTCCCATTGTGGATGAATAGCAGTGATTTCACATTCCAAAACACGAATTATTGGAACTATTTCACGTTGGGAGTTTCTAGAAACTTCTAATTAAAATTAAGAATTAATGATTAGATCCCGAATGTTCGGGATAAAAATTGGACTCCAAGCCAAGGTTCGTCCCGAACGTTCGGGACCCCACGAACTTGAAAATGAATAACATTTAATGAAAGCACCCTGTAGGGGTGCGACAACCGTAAATATGTGACGGAGAGAATCCTCTCTCCGCCCTGTAGGGGCGGTATATAACGGCCAATATCTTTCGAAAAAACGTGATTAACTATGTCAAGGTTCGTGTCCCCACGAACCTTGAAAATATAATGATCTGATATGGTTCGTGAGACACGTCCCGAAACTTCGGGACATAACGCGAGTTTAAAGCAACAAAAAAAGCCTCTCGAAAATTCGAGAGGCTTTTTTAATAGTGCAATACCAGAACTTATTTCTTCACGCAGAATAATAAGTTCGATTCATTCAGTTTCCATTTATAACCTGTACCGAAAGGGATAGGCGCAATTTTAGCCGAGTCTTTGCTATTGTAAATAGCTAAGCGATCAGACTCGTGGATATAAGGAAAATCTTTTGTTGGTCCGTTGTACTTACCGTAGTAGGTCAACTTCCATTTATTATCGTTAACCGCTTTAAGCGGCAAGCCTGAATCGTCTGTAAGGATAGCATGACTTTGCGCCAAGATCAAGCTTTTCATCGATGTAAACTGAGGCGTATGCAACAAATAAGAAGCTGCTTTGATAAAGGTGTTCGTGTTTTTGAAGTTCGCTTTAACGAAGTTGACATAACCTGGGTGCGCTGCGATTCCTCCATCAGAAAGGTCGCCACCGAAATAATACATGGTCGCTAATTTCTTAGAGCCAGGGTGTTGGAAGGTGATTTTTACACCACGGATATAAGAAGCATTGCTAGAATCGCGCATTGCAGATTTAAGCGCATGTTCATTACCAGCTTTATCTAAGCCTACAAATTGTTGATCAACGATATTACAGTTCATACGCGCCATGAAGAAATAGATTACCGGCAATGTACCATTCAACTGCGACGAGTAAAGATCATGTCCCATATAAGACGTGATAAAATAACCACGTTCGATAAGGGTTTTAAGTCCGGTCATCAAACCATCCAAAGCAACATCCAATTCGTGGTCAGACAAATTTTTCGGTTGCGGATTTCTTCCCACCAATTCTAAACCACAAAGGACATATTTCTTACCATTCGGGTAAAGGGTATAGATATTTAAAAAGTCGCAAGCGGAGAAAGGATATAATACATCACGATCAGACTTAATAACGGAGTCGAATTGTTTACCGTACCAATCACGCATAAGAGAGAGGCGATTTTTCTCATAGGCACCCCAGATACTGTCAACACGATGGCTATACTTTTTCCAAACTGCTTTGTTTTCCAAGGCAGTATATTCATTTGAATCCAACTGTGGCAAACCTGCAATAAAGCGTGCTGCGTGATTATACGCATTATCCTTGAAGGTGATTTTAGCAGTTGAATCTTTCGCTACAGATTTAGGTTGTTCTTTGTTTTGTGCATGTTGATTACAAGCCATTAATAAGGCGAGGGCAAGAAACAAAGGAGATAAACGTTTTAGAGAAACCATGGATAACAGATTAGACTTTTTCTTTTGATTCAAGATTAGACTTAGGAGAGAAATAATAAAAGGCGATTCCAGAGAGTGCGGTGACGAAGCCGATTAAGCTGATAAACGGCTTACTAACGATCGTGAAATGGATCATCCACAAACTAAGGAGTAAGAAGATTATTGGTGTTACAGGATATAACCAAGTTTTATAAGCGGTGTTTTCCTCTTTATTTTTCATACGCACTCTAAAAATACCGAATACGGTTAACAAGGTCATCAAACTTAAGGTGAAGCCGATATACGCTAAAATCGACTCATAGGAAGAAGTCAACATGAGCAAAAGAGCGATAGTCATTTGCACTAGAGTTGCCACATACGGAGCTCCGTTTTTGTTCTTTAAAGCGGCGAACTTAAAAAACTCATAATCCTCCCCCATTACTTGCGTAACGCGCGGGCCAGCAAAAATCATACTGCTGATAGAAGCCACTAAAGCAAGGGAGAACAAAATACCATAAATCTTACCCCAAGTTGGTCCGAAAATATTGATCGCAGCTAGAAGTCCGGTATCAGGATTCACAGGACCGTTGGCGTCCATTTTGCCAATTTGATCAAATGGGATATGTTGTAAGAAGGTATAGTTAAGTAGCACGTAAAGGCATAGTACGATTAGCGTTCCGAAGATCATGGCGCGTGGGATATTGCGGCGCGGATTCTCGATATCGCTGGCGAAATAAGAGGCCGCATTCCAGCCACTAAAGGCATAGCTTACAAAGACTAAAGACACGGCATAGGGCTGCGAGAAGATATCTTTCCAGGCAGCGGTATTGGCGATTATTGGATAGTGCTCATTCGAGCTAACATAAAATCCCCCTCCGATAAGTAAGAGAATTAAGGATAGCTTTAGAATGGTAAATATATTTTGAAACTGCGCGCCAAATTTAACGCTTACCGAGTGAATAATGGAGATGATAATCACCACAGCCACTCCGACTTTCAATGCTTGAATATTGGGATAAATATGATGCAGGTATTCTCCTAGAATCATTGAGTTAAAGGCTACTGGGGCTGCAAAACCGACTGTAATTGATATCCAGCCTGAGATAAAACCAATAGAAGGATGATAAATTTCACCTAAGAGATTGTATTCTCCCCCACTTCTCGGAAAACGAGTGGCTAGTTCGGAATAAACTAAGGATCCGCAAAGGGCTGCAATCCCGCCTAGAATCCAAATAAATAAGAGGGCGAAGCCTGAATGAATGCTTCCCGTTTGAAAACACAAGGAAGTGAACACGCCTGTCCCAATCATATTAGCAATGACCAAGAAGGTGGCCGTAGGCAGGTTGATGAGTTTTTTCACAGGCGATTTATAAATCGAAACAAATTTAAGATTTAATTATCGCCTATCCTTCAAAAGATATCCCCGCTTGCCTAATAAAATATACGTTAAAACTCTACGATCAATCCAATATTCGGTGTTCTAACTCCGTTCGAGTTTTGAATATAGCTACCTTGGTAATAAAGAGGGTTGTTTTTATCCACTAAAGGATTACCTGCGGCATCACGTTTTACGGATAAAAATGCCTGCTGACGTGTTTTGGTTCCTAGGATATTTTGAACGTCGACATAAAACACCATCGACCACTTTTTGAAGTTGAATTTCTTATCGACACGCAAATCAATATTGAACAAATCTTGAGTACGCATTGTATTTAGACGTGTAAAATCGAAGATTCCTTGTCCGGTAATATCCCAATTAGCGCGTAACAAACTCGATACGGAATCAAATGGCGTATAAGGCTGCCCCCCTTGATAACGAATTTTCGTTCCGACTTCCCAATTGTTTTTAAATTTCTTTCCAATAGTCGCATTAATAATGTTTCTATAGTCCCAAGAGGCTGCCACATATTCTCCTTTTGCATTTTGGAAGGAAGAGCGAACGAAGGTGTAGGTAAAGATCCCATACATCCCTTTGAATAATTTTTGTTGATAGGAAAGCTCGGCTCCGTAAGCACGTCCTTTGTTAGTCGATTTAACCGACTCATTACCCAATACGCCGAAGTCGCCACCCAAATTGGCTAAAGAAACCTGGAAGTTGTCGGAGAAAGGATAGCGATCATACAATTTAAAGAAGCCTTCTAATGATACTTTCGAGTTGATAGCGGAGAACCAGTCGGCGCCCAAAACAACTTGTTTACATTGAATATATTTTACCTTATTTAGTTTATTAACCAAATCACCTTCGGTATTACGATAACCAAGAATCGTATAGCTTGGCAACTGATAGTAAATTCCTGTATTGAAATTAATATGTGCGTCTTTTGCAATCAAATAAGAGGCTGAAACGCGTGGCGATAGTTGTTCCAGCGGATTTGCCATGGAGGAAGCATAGTTATTGAAATCAGTACGAACGCCGAAAGACACTTTCAATTTATCGTTTGCATACGACTTCGACCACTGCGTGAATAAGGAGTATTTTAAGAATTGCAATTTAGAATCAAAGTTTACGGTATCAATTCCAAAAGGAGTGGTAAATCGGTTGAAGGTATTATTAGTGTAGTATGCATGTTCTACCCCCGCTCCGTAATTAAATTTAAACCCATTCCACATGCCGTTGTTTTCTGCACGCAACTTCGTCTCCGCCTCATAGGACTTATAATTGTAAATAAGATTATCAGCAACGGTTTCATCATTATTAAAATACTTGCTGATTGTATTGTTCAACGCATTTCTACTCACAACCACTGTCGAATAACCATTCTTTCTAAAATGCTTCCAATTCACACCTACCGTAGCGTTATTCTGCTCATTCTTTGGCAAATTTCCAAGAATATATTGCGCATAGGCAACGCCATTCGAATCCCCTTTCTCTCTAGCGAAGGTAACAGCATCCAAATTATAGGCGAATTTATCAATCGCACATAAGCCTAGGAAAGTGATATCATTGCTCTTGTTTGGCTTGATACTTACCTTTATCTCGTAATCATTGAATGTAGGCAAAAACGGTAATCCGATTTGACGGAACAATACTTGCAGATAGCTTTGACGAGCAGAGAATAGAATATTCGTATGCTTTCCGAGGGGACCCTCCAAACTCAATCCAGAGGCTGTATAGCCAGAAGTAAGGGTACCTCCCCAACGATCGGTACGACCATCTTTATTTTTCAAATCTAATACAGAGCTCATGCTATTGCCGCGGTTGGCAGGAAAAGCGCCCGTGTAGAAATCCGCTTCACGAATAAAGTCAACATTCAATAAACCAACCGGTCCTCCGGTAGAACCTTGCGTTGCAAAGTGGTTGATGTTAGGAATTTCAATTCCATCCAAATAAAAACGATTTTCTGAAGGACCACCCCCACGCACTAATAAGTCGTTTCTGTAAGAAACTGTACTAGCAACGCCAGGAAGATTCTGTAGCACCTTAGAGATATCGCGGTTTGAGCCAGGATTACGTTGAATTTCATTTACGCCAATTGAGCGTACACTCAATGGGCTTTCTTCCATGGTTTTAAACTTATCAGCCGCAGTAACGCGTACTTCACCGAGGGCTTTTTTAGCCTTTTCTAGTTGAAAATCGACTTGTTTCGGAGCACTTGTACGAACTTCTACTTCAAATTCTACTTTGGTGATATACCCTAAAGTAGAACATTCTACGTTATACGCCCCTGGTTTTAGGTTACTAATAATATAAAAACCAGCAGAATCGGTATAGGCACCCAGTTCAGTTCCTTGCAATTTAACAGATGCGAACGAAAGCGGTTCGTTATTCAGCGCATCCGACACTCTTCCTTTAATAACAGATTGAGCGTTTACATTAAAAAAAACAGCACTAGCAAAAAGAAGGGAAAGGGTAAAAAATTTCAACATTTGGCAAAAATACTTTTTTGAATAAATCTAGATTTATCAATTTGGGAAAACCTAACGAAAGTCATAACAATTCTTTAGGAATAATGTTCAAAATTGAAAATTATTGCTGATTTCCTTCTAATTTTAGAGCAATCCAATTAATTTTCGAAAAAATCAGCCGTGTTTCATTTCCAGTATTCCGTGTGGTGGATCATCCCTTGTTTGTGCCTTGGAGTGCTATACGCTTTTTTACTCTATAGAAAGGAAAAGTCATTTGAAGAACCTTTCCTAAAATTCAAAAAGCTTAAGCATGTCCTTTTCGGCCTTCGAGCTATTTTCGTCAGTCTGCTCGCACTATTACTATTAGTTCCATTAATTGAGCACTTACGTTCCGAAACCAAAAAACCAATTGTTTGCTTGGTAATGGACCAATCAAAGTCGATGCGTTATAATAATGACAGCGTATCACTAAAAAAGTATTGGGACCTTTTAAAGGAGTCTTTGAAAGACGAATACGAAGTAAAATCCTATCAATTTGGAGGGGCGTTAACAGCAGATAATTCGAATGCTTATTTCTCTGCCAGCAGCAGTAATATTTCGAATGCTTTACAGGAAGTTGGAGAACGAAATGCAGGACAGGCAATGGCAGGAATTGTGCTTTGCAGCGATGGTATTTACAATGCAGGTAGCAACCCACTCTATTCACAGATTGAAGGCAGCGCCCCTATTTATTGTGTGGGCATTGGCGATACTACCAAAAGACCAGATTTAGGATGGCAAGAAATCAAAGCCAATAAGACTTGTTTTTTAAACGATCAATTGAATGTAAGAGCCGAATGGAAAGCGGTACAGCTTCGTGCAAATTCACCTAATTACCGTTTGTATGAAAACGTAAAAGGCAAATGGCAATTACTTGAAAATGGGAAAATCAGTTTGAATGGAAGTAATTCAACAGGAACGGTTCAACTAATTCTATCACCGAAGGAAATTGGCATTCATCATTACCAGTTAAAATTAGACACCCTCAACTCCGAACAAAATCTATTCAACAATACGAAGGATTTTTATGTAGAGGTAATCGAAAAGAAGCAACACGTCTTGATTTTAGCAGATGCACCACATCCTGATTTGGCTGCGCTAAAAAATGCCTTAACG
The DNA here is from genome assembly GCA_026461075.1 of Chitinophagales bacterium. Lineage (GTDB taxonomy): Bacteria > Bacteroidota > Bacteroidia > Chitinophagales > CAIODY01 > JAHEYX01. The sequence continues at coordinate 63,443 of JAPJNH010000042.1, read as the reverse complement.
GATCAAATAGGTATCGAAGCGGAGATTGTTTTCGTGAACGGATTTAATGCACAAAAAATCAGCAACTTTGATTTGGTGATACTGCACGGCTTGCCGTCGAGAAGAAATCCTGCAAGTGATGTCTTAACAGCCATCAAACGCAATAATACACCGAGCTTTTATATCGTGAGCAGTACGAGTAATCTAGTGGCCTTGAGCAATGCGCAAGAATGTGTTGGTATCCGTCCGGGTGGTTCTAACGCCAATGAAGTACAGGCTGTTTTCAATAAAGATTTTAATCATTTTACGGTTGAAACAAATGTGCCAACGGCAATTGATAATTACCCTCCGCTATTGGTTCCCTTTGCAGATTTTAAAATCAATGGGGATGTACAAGTTTTGGCTACTCAAAAAATCGGGAACACTAAAACTTCTTATCCATTACTTGTTTTAGGGCAGCAGCAAGCCATTTTGTTAGGCGAAGGCATTTGGCGTTGGTCGATGCAGGATAAGCGACCAGAAAACAGCTATGGCAATGTTTGTAATGAATTAATCAATAAAACGTGTAATTATTTGGTTCGTCATTCCAACAGACAACCTTTTGAAGTGAGTGCAAGCAAGAAAATTTATGCCGCAGATGAGTTAATCAATTTCGACGCCTATCTACGGAACGAAAGTGGTGAGTATACAAATACGCCCGATGTTAATTTGAAATTAGTCGATGCGCAGAAAAAGGAATATTCCTATGTGATGAATAAAGAAAGCAATACCTACTCTTTGAATGCAGGTATTCTACCGAGTGGCATTTATAGTTTCGCTGGGCAATGCGTACGTAATGGCAAAACTTATACTAGTGTGGGAGCTTTTAGAATTGAGAATAGCGAGCAAGAATTACAAAATCTAGTAGCCAACCATGGCTTGTTAAAACAAGTGGCGAACAAGCATCAAGGTATTTTCTGTTATCCAAATGAGTTGCAGAAAATCGTGGAGCATTTAAAGAAACAAAGCAGCAGTAAGCCGATTATTGTGAGCGAAAAGAAAGTAGATCCTATTATCAACCTCCCATGGGTATTGTTATTGATTGTTTTGATCCTTACGATTGAATGGGGCTTGCGCAAGTATTTTGGCGCTTACTAGTATTATGACGAACGACGATATTGCATCCATTTTAGAATTGACGGTGAAGTTGATGGATCTTCATGAGGAGAATCCATTCAAATCAAAATCCTACGCTTCGGCCGCTTACAGAATTGAGAAGCTCGCGACTCCGTTAGAAGGTAAATCTTTGGCTGAGCTGCAGGCCTTACCTGAATTAGGGAAGACCACCGCTTCGGTAGTGGATGAAATCTTACGTACAGGCACTTGGAGTACCTTACAAGAATTATTGACTAAAACGCCGAAAGGAATTTTAGAGATGATGCGTATCAAAGGCTTAGGTCCCAAAAAGGTGAAAAGCATTTGGACGCAGTTAAATATTGAAACACCCGGAGAATTATTATACGCCATCCAAGAACAACGTCTTTCAACCTTGAAAGGCTTTGGAGAAAAAACACAAGCCGACTTAGAAAAGGCGATTACCTTTTTTCTAGCGCATCAAGGGAAGTTTCATTATGCAGAAGGCGAAGAAATTTTAACGGAGCTTTTACCCATTTTAAACGACTTATTCCCTGGTCAAGCAATCACTGCCTACGGACACACGCGACGCAAGACAGATGTTTTAGAAAAGATATCCATTGCTGGTAAAGGAAGTATGCAAGTACCGATCGGTAATTTTTCAGCTTATCCAAATCTAGTAATTGAACAATGCGACGACAAGGGTTGGACTGGAAGTATTGCAGACAAGTATAAGATAGAATACAAGCCTATTGCCGCGGAAGTCTTTTATAAGGAACTATGGCTCAGTTCTTCTTCTGAGGAACATCAGCAAGACATCAAGTTGGATAAAACATTTACTAACGAAGCCGAGATCTATTCCTATAACAATTTAGCTTTTCATCCAACGGAATGTCGTGAATTCAAAATTAAATGGGACGAAAGCTATATTAATGGCTTGGTTCAAGACAAAGATATTCGTGGAGTCATTCATAATCACAGCACTTATAGCGACGGCAAGAATACAGTAGAAGAAATGGCGATTGCTTGTAAAAAAGCAGGCTATGAATATTTGGTGATAAGCGACCACTCGCAAACAGCAGCTTATGCGGGCGGTATGGGAATGGATAAGGTGTTCTCTCAATTTAAAACAATTGACCAATGGAATGCCAAGCATCCAGATTTCAGAATTTATAAGAGTGTAGAGAGCGATATTTTGACGGACGGCTCCTTGGATTATACCGATGAGGAGTTGTCGGCATTTGATTTAATTATTGTCTCGGTGCATGCCGGATTAAAGATGGATGAGGCAACAGCGATGCAGCGTTTGATTCGTGCGATTGAACATCCGAGTACGCGTATTTTAGGTCATATGACAGGGCGTTTATTATTATCGCGTCCGGGCTACCCTATTGACCACAAAAAGATCATAGATGCCTGTGCGGCGAATAAAGTAGCGATTGAAATTAACGCGAGTCCGTATCGTTTAGATATGGATTGGCGTTGGCTGCAATATGCGCAGGAGAAAGGTGTTTGGATAAGTATCAACCCAGATGCGCATAGTATAGACGGGATTCAAGATATTCATTGGGGGGTTATTAGTGGGCGCAAAGGAGGCTTGTTAAAAACGAATACTTTGAACGCTTTAGATTTGAATGACTTTGAAGATTGGCGAAAAAATTTTAAAAAATAATTGATTTATTTTTGGAAATAATGAAACGATTTGTATTTTTGCAGTCCCAAAATTTACCAACGGTAAATGATAAAAGCGGGATGATTCCGTAGCTCAGCTGGTAGAGCATAACACTTTTAATGTTGGGGTCCTGGGTTCGAGTCCCAGCGGGATCACAAAAAGCCTTTCTGAAAAGAAAGGCTTTTTTGTTTTAGGGGAATTGAATTACATTTTCCCCACATTTTTCATGACTTGCGCTGTGCACAAGTATTTTTCTTGGAGGATAAAAATGAAGGCATATTGCACGGAATTTGCACCGTAAACAGGTTCAATTTGTAGCTAAGTCGTTATTTACTTTTGAATTGATGGGTATAAATAAGTGAATGCATAGCCACTATTGCATTGGATTCTCTATAATTTTCAACCGCTTTTAATGCTAATCGCTCTATTTCCATTCTCACCTACGTTCGTATACAAGAATAAAATAGTCTCTGGTTATATCCTTTTAAATTGATTTAATTCGATTTGAATTGATGTGAATCTATTTGGAATTATTACCTGTTTTCTATGTTATTTAATAAGCCCCAATTTTAGTAGATGTGATGTTAAATTACTGCTTAGTGTTATGAATAGACCTAGCGCACAAAAAAGCCCCCAATAGAATTATTGGAGGCTTTTTTGTGCAAATGATAAATAACTTACGAAGAAGCCTTATTTCACCAACACAACTTTATCTTGATATATAGTTTGTGTACCAATTAAACTAACTAAATACGTTCCTGCAGGTGTGGTGCTAGGCAATACTACTTCGTAACTATTAGCGTTAGGATTGATTGCAACTTTACTTTCATAAAGTAATGCACCGTTTAAACTAACTACACGTAAGATTGCGGTTTCATTTTGCGTAGCATTGTATAGCACCGTAAAATGATTAGTAGCACTTGGATTTGGGTAAATTCTTCCATTTGTTTGTAATGGATTGATATTCTCAGTGCCATCGGCATAACAAAGCGTTTTACTAACCGTAGCTGCAAAGCTGGTGTCTATACGATTATAAGCATACACTTTGTAGTGGTACGTTGAAGCAGGTATTACTAGATGATCTGTATAACCCTTTGAATTGGCAGGTAAAGTACAAAGTAAAGAATAGGAACCTTTATTCACTGCTCGATATATCTTATACCCAATTTCTGTATGGGAGTTATCATCCCATTTAAGTACAATACCTGTTTCATCTGAGCAGCTGGCGCTTAGCCAGCTTGGCTCTAATGGCGCCACCGTAACGGTATCTGAATTGATACCGCATTTATTACCGAATTTAATAAACAAAGCGTCTGCATCTGGATAAGGAAAACTGGATGAACTTTGACCTTTTGTTGTGTCGTCCCCAGGGATAGTTATTTTCCAACCACCAAGTAAATGACCATAATAGTAAATATTTCCTTTTTCTGATTGATAAATTTCTGAGTAATGCCACATAGGGAACTCAGGATAGTTTGACGGGATAACTCGGCTAAGCTGTTTATTACTTAGATTTTGATTGATTATCTGTCCTGAATTACCATCGAATTGAATCAGTCCCCCTTGCCCAATAATATTGGAAGTCGTTATTTTATAACCTTGAATTGCTACCTCTGCTGGTAATGTTGTTGTAAATGTAGCATAGGATTCCATAGAATAAATAGAGGCAATAGGATTTTTAATACATGCTACGCTTCTAAAAAACTCAAAATTACTTGAATCGGTTTGAATAATTCTATTTAACTGATCATTTTTTCCTAGCTGTAAAACACCTTCACTTTCAGTTACAGCGAGAGGTGAGGCCCAATATGGAGTGCCTTGATTAATATAGTCTTGTTGCCTAAGTTCATTCGATTTTACTTTAGATTTTAAAGCTAAATTAGTGCCCAGTATTTTTGTGTTTCGGGAGCCACTGACCAATAATTCATAACGTGGCATATTCGGATGACTTTGTGCATCAATAATTGCTACTGAATCTCCTAAAAAATTAATTGAAATCAAATGCGTTTTTGTAAAGGTTAAAGAGAAATATCTTCGATACGAATCTTCAGGAGCACCACCTCTAATATAAAGTGGAAAATTACGTCCTAAAAGTATTGCGTCCAAAAATGGAGTTGGCGGTAATGAATCCCACATACTTTTTGGTCCTGTAGGTGAAATTGCAATAATAGCTCTAAATTCCCCATGTCCTAGATTCTCGAAGTTTGCTTTTAAGTCATACAAAGACCATAAGGTAGTATCTCCCAAATATTTTCTAGGAACAAATTGATATTTATTAAGTAAGCTCCCTGATTGTGCAGCAATTTCCAAAAGGGTCGGTTGACGAGCAGCTGCGGGCCATTGGCAAGTTGGAGGATGTAAGTTATTGTTCGGAAATAAAATGAAAGTAGAATCAATCATTCCAAAAAAATGAATAGTGTCATTCAACAAACTAAACATATGCGCTCCTTTTCCAATATCATAAAAATCTGTCATAGTGTACCTCCAAGCTGTAAAATGTTTATTTTGATGAGGGGCTAATGTTAAATAATTATTAATTAAGAAATCGTCTTGAAAGTCTTTTACCCATGCAATATTCCCATTCGCATCAATTTTTGTCATTATATTTCTGTAATTAGGCGAATTCGTGCTATAGGGCATCGCAAGCACTTTATTTCCAAACCATACAGTATCCAAAAAGTCAGCCGATTCACAACAAATATATAGGTAAGTATTACCACCTTCGTCAGTTAAAGCATCTGCCATATATAAGCGACCAGCACTTGAAAAACTTTTTTTAACCCCAATTAAATGCGACCATATTACCATTCCTGCACAATCATATTTTGTAATGATTCCACCCATCTGTCCAATTTTGTCACTAGGATAAATAGAATCATAACCTGTGTGGAGCCCATTTAAGTTTTTTAGTATGGTATGTTTTGTTGTAATTCCTACACTTATAACATTGGAAAAGGAATCCTCATGGACATAAAGTATTGTATTTGAATAGTCGGGCATATAATTTTGTTTATCCCAACTTGTTGCATAGTTACTCGACCATTGCCAATCGCCAATGGTATTGGTTGGTGGCATTTGCGCGAATGACTTAAACGCGATTAAAGTAAAAATAATTATTAGTAGATTTTTCATTCTAAATGCTATTTAGTTAGTGATTAATAATTTCAAAGGTTTTGAAAGAAATAGGCTTATTGTTTAGTCTTAGCAAGAGGAGTACATGCCAAGGCTTTGCACAATGTACATTACATTATTAATATATGCAATACCCTAGAAATGAGCAATAGTTTTTTTTTGCATTTAATGACGTTAAATAATTGTTTTTAAGTAATTTATATTTAAAACATTTTTTTCAAAAAAAATTCTTGAAGTATATAAAACAACAAATGGCTTTCACTTTTAACTAATATATGCCTAATGCGCAAGGCAACTGTTCAACGATTCGAAATTTAACAGCATTATTAAAATTCCTTTTCGAGTCCCAGCGGGATCACAAGAAGCCTTTCTGAAAAGAAACAGATTTCAACTATCAAAAAGGGCAACATTATTATTACGATAATATGCTCAACAGCCTAATTGATAATGGGAATACCGTTCAATTAGTTGACCAAGTTGCCACCACCTTAGCACCCGAAGTGCAAGCACGTAGATTAGAGTTATTAAATCAATCGCCATTCTTAAGTATGGATGCCTTGTTTGAGTTATGCAATCAAATAAGCATTTTTGGCGATGCTGTGGTGTTTGAAATTTTAATGGCAAACCCTGATGTAACACGTCAACCAGCATTTGACGACCATTTAAGAGAAATGGTAGAGCAAAGTCAATTTCCTGAATGGATGTATGAAGCTATCACCGCTAATGCCGACCAAGTTACCTATCGTACTATTCTTAATCGCAATGATGCAGCAGCCGTTAGCAATATGATGCAAACCTATCGTGAGGTAAGCTATAGCCAGCAAAATGATTCTATTGGTTTCGACAATAATACTCATCGGCATTGGTTAGTATTATTACAAAATCCTGAAGCCGATATGATGTTGGCTGAAGAATATCTCGAAGATGGAGATATTGCAACAGCAAACACAATTACCGATAGCATCCCACTCAAATATACTTTAGATGAAAAACAGCAAACCGAGCAAACCGATTTTAGAGATTGGTTAAATTTAAAAATCAGTTGGCTGAAATCGGAGCAAAGCATGAATGAATTAAGCAGTCAAAACCTTGCCGACCTAAAAAAATTTGCTGATAGCCATAGTAGCTTAGCAGGCACAAAAGCTAAAAACGTAATAAATTTCTTTTATGATGGTAATTATAGAAATTATCCTGAAATACCAGATGAAGCTGAAATGCGTAAATCTGAACCAAAAGCAAAAGTTACAAAACCTATTACCGATATTAAAAATTACGTAAAAGTGTATCCTAACCCATCCAACAGTTATGTAGCCTTTGAATACAAAGTACCATGCAACTATGCAGCACATCTTGAAGTATTCAATACCCAAGGTGTAAATGTTTTAATAGAAGAAGTAACAGGCACACAATCCCTAAAAATTATCAACGCTTCTCAATTTGTAGATGGGACATATTACTATAAACTGATTTGCGATAATAATATAATCGGTCAAGGCAATTTCATTATTCAAAAATAAATTTTAAATTAATTCCTTACCTTCCCCCTATCAATGGATAGGGGGAAGGTAAGATTAATGTATTCAATGATGAGAAAAATAATTCTATTAATGTTATTGTTACAAGCTAATTATTTGCTTGCACAAAACTTCAGCAAAACATTTGTATTAGATAGTCAAGCTGTAGTTACTACTGCTATAAATGTGATAGATAACAATATTTATGTAACAGGTTACACTAATGATAGCACTTTTAATAGTTTAAAAACCTTTGTGGCAAAATTTGATGCAAATGGAAACCTTATCCAATATAAATATTATAGAAAAAGTGGAATTATGCAATTTGTTCCACAAGGAAATAGTGAATTGATTTGGAAGAAAAATATTTATCTTACAGGTTATTTAATTGATACCAATTCAAACTCTAATTATCGCCCCCCATTCCATGTATTTCTCTTAAAAGTAGATACTAATTTAAATGGCACTCTACTGTTTGATGCTAAAGATACCGCAGTTCAGATATACTCAGGATATTGTTTAACAATGGATGCAACAAAAAATTTTTACATAGCAGGTGTTACACAAAAAGAACTTAAAACAATTTACGAACACCACCCCACACATCCATTTATTATTAAAACAGATAGCAATGGAAATTTCGTACATAAAACTATTGATTCATTGTTTGATAGGTCAAATATTTATACTAATTCAATCTTATTTCACAACAACAAACTATATCTAACAGTTTCTGGAGATAGTAACTTGAATATTACTGACCCTATTTATCACATACATACTATTAACTACATTTATGAATTAGACACCGCATGCAACTTAGTAACAACTCACAATTATTCTGATAGTAATGCCTATGCTTCTCAATCAACCATCTTCTTTAATAACAGATTTTATGGCTGTGGGAAACACATCATAAACAGATTTTCTTACCCCAATGGCAGTGGTAACGCTTATCTAAAACCATCATTTTATAAATTTAATAGTAATTATCAGCGATTATATAAACAGACCTACGCAGACACAACAGAGTATTTTGGCTTAAATAAAATAAAACAAGTCCCTAATCAAGGCAACCTTTTAATGGTAGGCGAAAGACATGTAAATTCAAAAGATACCTCTATTTCAGGGTTTTACGGATTTCTTGTCAAAACAGATACATTAGGCAATACTACCTGGGAACGAAATTATATTGGAAGCCACCCTATTCCAAATTTTTTAACTACTGATGAATTTGATGATTTTGATTACCTTTCTGATGGTTCAATTATAGTATTAGGCAATATATTTATTCAAAAAGTCGCTCCCAATTTTATCAGTCAACAAGGCTGGCTGCTTCGTCTAAGCCCTGATGGTTGTCTTAGTCCAAATGATTGTGGTGTGGAGACAGGCCTATTTGATCCGCCTACTGCTTCTAACACGCAAGCATTAAATATACTACTGTATCCCAACCCAAGCAGTGATGAGTTAAGTATTAAAATTAAAGACAATCAAATAGGCTTTCCTATTCAATTCACGGTGTATGATCTGGTTGGCAAGCAAATAAGCACTTATGAGCTAACGCAAAGCCAACAAACTATCAATATCTCCAAATTATTGCCCGGCCAGTATTTTGCTATGTTTAGTAAAAATGGGAAGAGACTTTCCTTACAGAAGTTTGAACATTTTTAAGTGTGTTTAATTCACTTATAAATGTTACCGAATAAAACAAGAAATCTGGTAATGTTAGGATCACAAGAAGCCTTTCTGAAAAGAAAGGCTTTTTTGTTTTAGGGGAATTGAATTACATTTTCCCCGCATTTTTCATGGCTTGCACTATGCACAAGGAAGGAGAATAATCACTTTTGATTCTAGTAAACACTTTCAATCAAAAACAGATTTCCGTTCAATTCAAATTGATCTCCTGGTTTTAAACCCTTAAATTTATTGCCTAATGGCGAAAGCATTGATAATGCTATAATTTCAACGCCATCAATCATTGCCTTTCCCAAAGCAACACTAACATAAAAGTATCCTCTATTGGTTTTTACTAAACTTCCGTTTGTGATTTTTATAGTGATAATTTGCGGATTCAACTTTTCAAAAAAACGAAGTTGTACTAAGGCTTCTTCTAATTGCTTACCAATATTGGCTTGCTCGATTTGAAGCATAGCTAAAGCCGTTTCGTATTTATCGCCTGCGGTGCTTTTGGTTTCGTTAGTGGCACTTTCTTTCAAATCCTCCAAACACTTTTGCAGCAATTGAACTTTGCCAGATGCTAGTTGAAGAAAGTGAGAATGGATGTTTTGTTTCAATTTAAAGCAATTAAGTACGATTCTAATTCATTTTTATCAATAAAAGCAATCAAGTTTAAAAATCAAGCCTTAAAGTTTTTCATTGCAAATAGAATTATTCTTAAAAATAATAAAATAATTAATATCATCCACACTGGAAAACAAAACCACCATTAGCTCCTTATATTCCAAAAATAAATTTTTAGTTTTAACTCGTCATTCGCTCGTTCAGTCAACAATAGTTCCCTAATCATGATCACAATTTTTGAAGCTTTAGAAAAAATGAAAGCGATACCAGAGGGTATCAAAAAGCCGAAAATCATAATAGTAGACGATGACTTATCCTTTACTACCATGCTTGGTGATTTTTTGTATGATGAATGCAAAATGAGAATGGATGTTTATACCAATGGGGAATCATTCTTAGAAGATTTTACAGCTGAAGATTTTAGAATAATAATACTAGATTATTATTTCGATTCAAACAGTAATTTAACTGGAATCGACATTTTAAAAGCTATCAAACAAAAAAACAAATTTGCGGTAGTCATGATGGTTTCAGGTCAAGACGATTTAGAGATTGCCATTGAAACTATCCGTAACGGAGCTACCGATTACTTTTACAAAGGGAACAAAACTGTTTTTGCCAATATTGTTTCATCAATTGTAAAACTGGTAGAATTACAAAAGCAGCAATTCAACTAAGCAAGTAGTTTAATTGCTGAATCAATCTTCTTTCTTTCAAAGAAATTAGATTTATACTAGGCATCACTTTTTCATCTCCGTCACGATATCCTTCACCAATTGCACATACGTCGGTTTTAAATAGCTATCGCTGTCTGTGCCATATAGACTGAAATTAATTCTCGCTGAATGACTTGAGTTTTGATTTCTAATGTGGTTTAAAACACCTATCTTAGTGCGAGGTTTAAGTTGTTTCAAACCATTTGAGCATTGAATTATAAAATAAAGAATGACTGCAAATTCAAAAGATACTTCTTGTATTATAGCTATACACCAACCCAACTATATCCCATGGCTAGGCTATTTTTATAAAATTGCCCATAGTGATACATTCGTTTTTCTTGATAATGTTCAATTTCCTAAAGAAAGTCCTGCAGCTCGAAATTACATCAAAGGTAAAACGGGTGAAAAAGTATTACTGTCTGTATCTGTAAAAAAATCGAAAGGAGCATTTCAGAATTACAATGAATTAGAACTTGATTATAGCACCAAATGGCATTTAAAGCACTTAAATCAAATAAAAGACGCGTATTTCAAGGCACCCTATTTCAAAGAATTTTATCCAGAATTAGAAAAACTTTATTTAGAGCCTGCATCAAATTTAGCGGCGTTCAACACCAAAATAATCTTATGGATATTGAATCAATTAAATATCCACACAACCATTAAAATTGCTTCGCATTTTGATGATGGAAGTTTAGGAACACAAAACGAACGTAACTTAAACATTTGCTTACATTTCAAAGCTAATAAATATTTATCCGGAACAGGAGCTAGAAAATATAATCAAGAGGACGTATTTATAAAAAAAAATATTGAGCTAATTTACTCCGATTATACCCCTCAAGAATACACACAAATTAACGGTCCATTCGTTGCCAATCTTTCCATAATAGATACTTTATTTAATGTAGGAAAGGAGGGCACCAGAAAAATGATATTGGGTCATTAATACTTATAAATAAAGTATCCGCATTACTTCTTCATCTCCGTCACGATATCCTTCACCAATTGCACATAAGTCGGTTTTAAGTAGCTATCGCTGTCTGTGCCATAATTGACACACAAAATAAAGTATCGGCCGTTATGCGGGAAATAATACATCTCGCAGGCATAACCTAAATCGCCTCCGGTATGACCAATTCGGTATTCAGTGCTATTAGTTCCAAGGCTCTTCCTAAATAAACCTAAACCAAAGTCGGTATCTGGCGAGTTCTGCTTCCATTGCATCATGGTATCCAAAGTGCTTTGCTTGAGAATAGTCTTATTGATAAAGACCGCCTTCACGAATTTCTGCAAATCGAAGACATTGCTATAAACACCCGTAAACCCATTTCCACTTCCTGTTACGATGTTGCTAACATTAGAAACGGTCCCTTTATTATACAAATCATAGTATCCTTGCGCAGTAATGGCTGGTAATGCATCATGTGTATGATAATAGGTATTCGTCATCCCGATTGGGTCAATCACCTTTTCATGTAGTAATTCATTGTGCGGACGGCCCGTAATTTTTTCGATGCACATGCTTAAAAGCAAAGTGTTGGTATTTGAATAACGCACTTCTGTATTAGCTGTAAATACCGCAGCCTGCCCTCTTACATAAGTCAGTAATTCCTCGCCAGTCCAGTGCTTATTTGGATTATGTAAAACCGCCAAATAGAAATCGCTGCTACGAATGATATCATAAATACCAGTGGCATGTTGCATTAAATTGCGGAGCGTTACTTGATCTGCATTGGCAATACCATCAATAGTCTTTGCATCCAACCATTTCGAGACTTTATCATCGATATTTACTTTGCCTTCTTCCACCAATTTCATCACCATTACCGCCATCATCATTTTTGTAATGCTACCTAATTTTTGTACCGAGCAAGGTTGATAGGCTATATTAGATTCGATATCAGCCATACCGGAAGCTCCGTACCAGACGCCATTTGAATCAGCGATCAATAAGCTCATACCAGGCAATCCGGCTTTCGTAGCCTCATCCATCAAGGATTGAAAGGCGACAGATTTAGGATGACTTTTAGGCGCCTCTACCGTACATGCCGATGAAGCATTTGTTTCCGCCTTACGACACGCATTCCATGTTATAAGTGTGAAAACACTTAGAAACAAAAAAAATTTATTTAGTCGCATCAGTAGATTTTTTAGTTGGAGAAACACAACAATTAGAATTGAACGTATAGGAAAGGCTCAAGCAATTGTAAGGCATTAACGGCACATAACTTTTAACAAATGGGGTTTGAATGATGTTGTTATACCCAAATGTAAACTGCTTAAAACGTATAAAAGCACCTACTTTCAACATCGCTTGTGAACGCCCCAATCGCCCTACTTGTTCGTAGACACCATTCACCATTTTAAATTGATCTGTTAATGGAAAACTATGTAAATAGCCAGCGCCAAGAGATAAACCTGCGCCAATTTTCTGCTTTTTAAAACTAATCATACGCATATAGTTTAAATCAGAGTAGATAGGTAGCATGCTTTGCAGAAAACGGTGATAGGCAAAGCCGATATTTATAGATTGGGAAAAACAGTTTTTAGGTGAATGATTCCAATTAAAACTAGTCCCGACTTCAATCATTGGGTGTATTGGACCATCTCCTATTACCCCATAGAATTTAGTTAGAGGAAAAGCGGGACGAATGGCGCTTACTCGAATTTGACAAGGATTCAATACAAGCTTTTTTGCCTGTGCATTATATTGCCAAAACAATAAGAAAATCAAAATATATCGCATACGTTAAAGGTACGCAAAGCAACAGAATTACGAAAGACTACTTAAATATTCTAAAGTTAGTGGCTTCTCCATGTAATTGCTTACGAAAGGATAAGACATTGCTCGTTCTCTATCCTTTTCATTGAGCGAAGAAGTAACCATTACAATTTTACAACCTTGATCGAAATGATCTCCCGCAATCATCTTCAATTCATCCAAAAACTCGAATCCATTCATTTCAGGCATATTAATATCTAAAAATATGACCGCCGTCGGACAAGTACCTTCTTGCATTCTTTGTTTCATCTTATTCAAAGCTTGTTTGCTGGATTGAAACTCGTGAATAATTGCATTTGGAATCGCAATTGTAATCAACTCCTTGTGTAGGAAGTTGATTACAGAATCGTCATCAATTAACAAATATTCGTACATGGTTAAGAATTAGCTGGAAGTATTAAAGTGAATATACTACCTTTTTTCAAGACAGATTCCACAAATAGCTTTCCGTTTAATTTTTGAACCATTTCTTTACAAATATATAAACCAAGACCTGTCCCAACACTAGAACTAGTGGCACGATAGAACATGTCGAATATCTTACTTAGATTTTCTTCAGCGATTCCTTCTCCGTTATCCTCTATTTTTATTTCAAATTCATTGACACTCCGTGAAACGGTAATTTTAACATAGGCGTCATGAATATCCTTTCGAGCATATTTCACCGCATTTCCTATCAAATTTTTGAGAATCACCTCCACCCGCATTTTATCTGATTTTAAAAGGAATTCATTTGGCATCTCTACCATAAAATTAACCTTCGACTCTTCAGAAAAACGTAAATCATCAATAACGGCATTAATTACATTGGACAAATCAAACTCATCCAACTCAATTCCAAAACGAGCATTTCTGGAATAATTAAGTATTTCTTTAATGGTACCGTCCAATCGTAATACAGAGGTTTCTGCCAACTTAAGATACTGTTGTGTTTTTTCGTCAAGTTGAGCGGTTTTAAATACCAAACTTAAAATACCTTTGATACTTAATAATGGAGATCGCAAATCATGTGAAACGGAGTAGACGAATTTATCTAGTTCGGAATTGATCTTATTCAACTCTTCGTTCTTTGATTCTAGATCTATTTGAATTTGCTTTAATTCGGTAATCTCTGTACCAGAAACTACTAAATACTCTAATAATCCTGCCTCATTAGAATACGGTAGAATATTTCTTAAAATAGAAGTACTACTTCCTACACCGCTAGCACGTTCTTCTTCAAATTGCAATAGACTATTTTGAGCCATTGCCGTATTTAATTTATAAATCAAATTACGAATAGAATCATATTCAGAAAGATTATTTTGCGCAATTTGCAATAAAGATTGACCGTTTAATTTACTCCAAGCACTTTCATTTTCTCTCCAATGATTGTTCACAAATAACACCTTAGCATTCGCATCTATAACGGCTATTTCTGACGGAGTGTGATTCAATACACTTTCATAAAACTGTTTTACACTATCAATTTGCTGAATGAATTCATTTCTTTCTAATAGTGCATTTTCAAGATTTCGTTGCAGCGATTTTATCGGCGTAATATCTAAGTAAATACTAATATACCCTTTCAAGGAATCTCCTTGATAAATCGGACTAGTACTTAGCAAAAGTGTTTTTGAAACTTCAACACTTGCATTCAATTCAACCTCAAAAACATTATCCTCAATTTTCGTATAGCTGACAATCAAGCCATTTTCCACTTTTTCCATCAAGGTGGATTCAGGATTAGCCCCAAGTATTAAATCAGATTCATTCCCTTCTCCAACGAACTCCAGATACTTTTTATTGTTAAAAAGGATTTCCTCTTCCAAATCTACCTCCACCAATCCGAGCGCCATATTATCGATAATCACACGATACTTTTCCTCACTTGCCTTAAGTTTTTGCTCGGCAGACTTACGCTCCGTTATATCAGTAGATGTTCCTATTAATCGAATCAACTTCCCATCTGCGTCTCTTTCTGCAATGGTCAGTGTACTAAGAATTCTTACCTCCTTATTATCTGAACGAATGATTCGATATTCTTCATCTACTCGATCAATGGTACCAGAAACAATGGCATGCATATTTTCATTCACAGAATTAAAATCATCTGGATGAATATGACTGAGCCATAAGTTGAAATAATCTAGCTCTTCACCTGTGCGTTGAACCCCATATATTCGATACATGACCTCATTCCATTCGACTTTATGTGTTTCAAATTCCGAGGCCCAAATACCGATTTCAGACTTATTACTAATCTGTTCGAAACGTTGATTGATCCGAAGAATTTCTGAGCGATACTTCAACTCCTCCGTAACATCCTTTTGTAATGCAATAAAATTAATATGCTGTCCCTCCTCATTAAAAATAGGAGTAATTTCCAGCATAACGGTATACGGCTTCCCTTCTTTGGTATAATTAACCACAGGCACTTCAACCGTATCTCTATTCTTTAATGCTATGGACAACTTTAGCTTTGATTCCGGAGAGGTTTCTTCGCCTTGAAGGAAGTCCTTTGGCTTCTTACCTTTCACCTCCGTTAATGTATATCCTGTCGAATTCTCAAACGCATCATTAACCCATTCAATATTCCCAAATCGATCCGAGATGATGACACCATTTTTTGTTTTGGTTGCAATTAGAGAAAGCTGCTTTAATAAAATACTGTTTTCAGCAAGGCGTACAGATTTTATTAGATTGCCAAGAATAGCGCGTACTTGTTCTGCAAAAACAGCAAAAATCGTTTCATGACGAACTAAAAACTCATTATATAAAGGATCCTTTTCCTTGGAGATGAATCCAAGTATATAGATGGTCTGTCCTGAACTTTTATCATTCAAATGATAAAACAAACCGCGCGCAAAATCAACAACACCTTCTTTCTCCAAATCAGCATTGCTAATACGATTGGCGGTACCTCCTCGAAAACGCTTACTGAAATTAATTATAGTTTGTTTGCATTGCTGAACCTGCTCCTCTTTAAAATTATAACCTTCGGTAAAAAAATCACCCTTATCGGTCATAAAAATAGCACCTTCAGTCTCGAAGATATCAACAACAGATTCAACAATTTTACGAAAAAAACCAATAAGGGAGTTTTCACTAATGGCTTCATTTGAAAAGTCTTGAAGTCGACGATATAATACCAACTCATGATCCAATCGATCACGAATATTAATTAACTCCTGTTCAACCGAAGAAAATCGAGTAACACGTAATTGCAAATCACGATAGGATTGCAATAATTCATTATAGGAAGGCGTTTCGCTCAATTTAATTCTAATTAACGATAAATGACATAAAGCGCAGTAGTATAATTATGATAGGTGTTTTCGCCACCTAATCTTGCAAATTCTCCGAACCCATACATGCCTAACCAAGGAGGACAAACGCCATTGGTATAGAATGGATTTTGCATACGGCTTACTAATTCTTCTTTAATAATTCTATTGAACAAAAATCGACCACGAGCTAAACAGTCTGCATGAAAAACAGCAACTGCTTGCTTACCGTTAGAACGAGTAATCATATCATTCACCATTCGATCCATTTCTGAGAATATCAAATCTTCATCACGGGTGGTCAACCACAATTCAGTTCCAAAAGGACATTGTGTGGAATAATACATATCATTGCCCACACGTTTTGTTACAACGCGTAGTATATGTTGATTACCATATTCTTTTGCCAATTCAGGATTTAACTTCTCTCCTAATGCTCCGACGGGTATAGTGTCACCGCAGGTTGAATCAGCACTCAAACCTAAACGGCGAGTATATTCTTCCCAAGCCGGTTTACCATTAAACTCCTCTATAATATGTCCATTCGACTTCGTAACAAGCAATGGTTCGCCCACCGCTACAAATCCATGTGTTGCTTGCGTATCAACGCTTAAAGTAGGATCCGCAAAACCAATCGCATAAGCACCGTGCTCCGTAACTTTATTATCAACCGCTTGATAAGAAACGAAGCCTTTCATGTTATCAGAAGATGTTGCCCCAAATATCGTGACATCTTTACCGAACACTTCTTCAAAGGCTTTAATGCAAAGATCATTGGCAATATCAATTCCAGAACCTAAGAAATAAATCATATTGATACCTGGCTTATCCGCCTTCATGGACAAAGCCATTTCTTTGCATTTTTCATAGGAGTTATGTCCGTTTATTCCATCTACACTTGCCAATGCAAAATCTTTGCCTTTAACCGCCATTAAAGCTATGTCTTTCATCGACTCACTCACCCCTTCCACTCCAACAACGCCACAACAAGAAGCTGCTACGATACGCGCATTCGGAGCCATTTCATGAGCTTGATCTACTAAATCTTGAAAATTATGACCAATCGACGCATGTAATATAATCAAATCTGCATTTGCATAATCGCTACCCATAGCCGATTCCATCAATTCCATTACCCCTCTTTTGGTATTCACCATTCGCGTACTAGCAGAAAAAAAATGTAACATAAGCGTAGAATTGTTTTGTAGTTGATATTAAATTGTTTGCTAGACACAATTTACATAAAGAAACGCTAATAAAAAATGACCTTCCTTAATTTAATTGCTAATTAAGATTTGGATAAACCATTTAAAAACAATTAAATTTGGTTTATGCAAAAAAAAATAACCAAAAAATCTGGCAAATTGTTCGGTGTATGCGAGGGCATGGGCGACTATTTTACTATCGACCCAACGATTATTCGAATCCTATTTCTCGTAGGCGTAATTTGCTTTGGTAGCGGACTATTGCTGTATATCATTTTGGCAATTGCAATGCCAAAGGAATAATTATTGCAAAATTACTTTGCGTTCTTTTTCGATAAAGTATACTCACGCCAAATCATAAATCCACTTAAGGCTATTATTAGCAAAATTAAGTAGGATCCAATCATCGCGTAATTCTGTCCGCGTAGGAAAGGCTTAGGTTCGAAACGGAATTCAATTTTATGATTTCCTGCAGGCACATTCATCCCACGTAACACATAATTCACACGAATATGCGAAACAGGATTTCCGTCTAGGTAAGCTTGCCACCCTTTACCTTTTTTATCTGCATAAAACACTTCACTCATTACCAAGAAGCCTGGTTGAGCACTGGTATAAGCGTATTGAAGTGTATCCAATCCGTTTCTCAACAAAGCGACTTTAGCCAAAGTATCCTTTTTGAAAGTTGTTTGAGAGATATCTTCTGCAAATTTAGAAGCATCTACAAAAGCAATACGTGCAGGATTCCAATTAGACATGTTTAAAGACATAATCTCTTCACGTGGAGAGTTTACTTTTTGCAAAGTATCGATAAACCATGCGTTGCCTAAGGCTTGCGGATTCATTTGCACCATAGGTTTGGCATTTTGCTGCGGAGCAAAAATGATATACTTTGTATTCAACATATTCAACACATTCTGGTTATTTTTACGAATACATGAGTCGATCAAATCTTGATAACGCGCCAACTTAGCAGGGTTGTAACCTCCCACATTTTTATGGAAGTAAGAAGGGATCGCGTCGTTGAATGGGTCTGTAGCTACGTTAAACACGCGGTATGAAACGGAGTTGTCGGCCATAATTTGGCGATCAATTTCTGACGGAGCGTAGTTATCTTCAATAGAGGTAGCTTCGGTAAATTTATCATCATTCAGATAACGTTTGTCTACTCGCCAAAGATCGACGAGTGTTATAACTGTAAAGGCAATGAGTACAACTTGCGCGCTAATCTTATTACGCAGATAGGCAAATAATAAACCAGCTCCTAAAATCAATATTAAAAAGGCTGTCCAAGCGTCAGCAGAAACCAAACGAGCACGTTCAGCTTTAACCGCACTCATCAAATCGCGAGCAAGCTCTGCACCACCCTGCTTCGCATACATTTCTTTAATCTGCTCATCCTGCAAGCCTTTGAAGTCTAAGACAGAACTTGGCATCACAGCAAAAATCAAAATAACAGCAGCGAATCCACCTGCAACATAATAGAACTTCTTCAGCAATGCGGCACGATCTATCTTTGCATCCAAGATACGTTGTAAGGTAAGCACCGCCATTAAAGGGAAAGTCATTTGTAAAATGACAAGAGCCATTTCAACTGTTCTGAATTTGTTATAGAACGGAACAATATCGAAGGCAAGACTATTAAACCACATTAAGTTTTTACCCCAAGCTAAAAGGAGTCCAATAAGGGAAGCTGCGACTAGCCACCAACGCCAAGCATCTTTCAGAACTACGATACCGAGCACAAACAAAAAGCATACTAATACCCCTAAATAGACTGGTCCAGAAGTGAATGGTTTTGGCCCCCAATAACCACCTAATTGACGAGAGATTTGTTCAGATGCCTCTGCAGGGATATTCTTATCACTGAGAAACTCATAGATTTTACTATCCTCATTAAATTCAGCTGAAGACGATCCTCCGAATGCGTTTGGAATCAAGAAAGTAAAACTTTCCATTTTACCATAACTCCATTGAAACGCATAATCTTTATCTAAGCCCTTCTTGTTTTTACCGTTGTCAATACCGGTAACAGCCAATTCAGAGCCACCACGCATCGTATCTTTGGTATATTCATAAACAACCCATAACTGCGCGAAGTTCGCCATAACAGCGAGCATAGTCGCTAAAGTAAATATCCCAACAGCCTTTGAAAAATGTAACCATTCTTTAGAACGAATGGTTTCTACCAATTGATAAACAAAATAACATCCTAAAATGATTAGTAAATAATAAGTGATTTGCGGGTGATTCGATTTGATTTCATGGAACATAAATAATGAAACCAAAATAGCTCCAACCCAATATCGTTTTTGGAACAAGAATATAACCCCAGCTAAGACTAAAGGCATTAATCCGATGTTGCGTGCTTTTGTGTTGTGTCCAGCCTCTAAAATGATAAAATTATAGCTAGAGAAGGTGAACATGATCGCACCAAGGAAAGCTAACCAAGGGTCGACACGCAAGGCTATCATGAGGATATAGAACCCTACGAAATAATAAATCAAATAACATAATGGACTTTTGAAAAACTGCTCAAAAGGAGTCAACAAACTACCTATTACAGGGTTTTTATAATCTACGCCCATAGTGAAGGTTGGCATCCCTGAAAAACTAGTATTGGTCCACAAGGAATAATATCCCTTCGACTCTTTTGCTTGCAAAACCTCGGCTTGCATTGCCTTCGATTGGATAGAGTCACTTTGAACCAATAACTTACCTTCTAAAACAGGTGACAGATAAATTACGCTCAAAACTATACCGATAACGATAAAGATCAAATGGAGATATAATGGCTTTTTCATAAAACTAAGTTCGTAAATTTTGAGGAGATAAGAAAGAATACCTTTAGAGTTTATTAAATCGATTATGGATTAACAACCCGCTTTGTGTGCGCATTTGCACTTCATAATTTCCTTGCGGAAGTGTGCTGACATCGAAATGGATTCGTCCATTTTCATTAAAAAATTTCACTGGCAGCCACTTGCCGTCCAATGCATAGACTCGAATAGATGACTCATTTGGAAGCACTCCGTTTGGTAATGCCCATTGCATCCAATCACTTGAAGGGTTCGGACTAATCGCTCCACTATTACTAGAAATATCCTGTATCCCAGCAATTACATTAATCCCCATTTTAAAGGAGTCGATGCCACAATCATTCTTAGCGTAAAGCGTAACAATATATAAACCACTCTTTGCATATAGGTGATTCGGCTGCCAGGTGGTATTGATAATACCATCACCAAAATTCCACCAGACGCTATCGGAATTGGTCGTATGGTTAGTAAAAATCACTAAAGCTCCATTCGATTGAATACTAAAGTTTGCGTTCGGCGGTGTTGTGCGTATAAAAGCGTTCACAGGCTGACGAGGCCCTGCACAACCGCCAAGTCGAAAATGCCAATCATAGAAATACAAGTAATAATTTGGACTAATGGTATTTCCATTGATTGATACCACATAAGGAACTTCGTAAGGATATTTCGCAGCACTTGTATTGCGCAGCAAACCTGTATTTGTACCTAAGGCATCCATTCTATAGCCTACCCCCTTTTGCAATTGCCAATGCAAATTCACAAAATGCCCAACACCATTCGCATTTGGGAAATAGAAGGTATCGCGGTACAATACCACATTTTGATTATTTAGCAAGCGCATAACCAGCATACCCGGATTCATGGGATATACTTTTACGGAGTCTAAAACCATTCCCTCGAAGACATCGAAGCTCATAGCATCCGTTAAAAAGTTGGTACCATTAAAACTAGCAAATGTTGTGTCTCTCTCCCCTAAATTCACATGCACATTGGCATGTGGTTCGGCCCAATAGGTTTGAGTGAAGGATAAATTAGGCGTTTGAAATGTTTCCCCAATCCCTATGCTATTACTTGCCGTATCAGAAGTATACCAATAAATCAATCCATCTGTAACAGAAGCCCTGATTTGCAAAGCACCACTTCCACAACGGTGAGCATCCACCCTTTGCATGGGAAAGGTGGTATTAGCAATATAAGACGTTTGATACGAGGTATCATTCTGCAGATTCGCATCGCCGTTTAATTGCGTAAAAAAGGTGAAGTGATAGAGTCCGTTTGTAGGACAAGGGACATCGCCTAAATAGACAACAGCGGTATCACCTGGCAGGAGTGTTTTGGTAGAGGTAGCAAGCAAGACAAAAGGTACAATCCCTCCAATATTGACACGTACCGGCACAGAATACACTGTATCGGAGCCGAAGTTTTGAATCACCATGTTCAGCGGAACCGTGTCTCCCAAACATAAAAACACTTTCGGAGAGAGAAGTTTAACGGTGCCCACATCAAACACCCCAGCTTTGGCCTGTTGCAGACTTAGCAAGCATATAAGTGAAAGAAGTAAGCTTTTTAAAAACTTCATAACTATTTTTTGGAAGGTTAATTATTCCCACTCAATGGTTGCAGGCGGCTTCGAGCTGATATCATACACCACTCGATTAATTCCTTTCACGCGATTGATGATATCGTTAGAAATTTTAGCTAAAAGCTCATAAGGTAAATGTATCCAATCGGCAGTCATTCCATCTACGCTACTAACAGCACGTAACGCGAGCACGAATTCGTACGTACGTTCATCACCCATAACACCTACTGTTTGAATCGGAGTTAAGATAGCACCTGCTTGCCAGATTTTATCATACCAACCCGCTTCACGTAAATGACCAATATAGATTGCATCTGCTTCTTGTAACAATTTAACTTTTTCTTCGGTAATAGCACCGATAATACGAATAGCTAATCCAGGACCAGGGAAAGGATGACGTCCTAAAATATGCGGAGCGATTCCTAATGCTTTACCTACGCGACGAACTTCGTCTTTAAACAACAAACGTAAAGGCTCTACAATTTTCAAGTTCAACTTTTCTGGCAAACCACCCACATTGTGGTGCGACTTAATTGTCTGACTTGGGCCACCATGCACACTTACCGATTCAATTACGTCAGGATAGATAGTTCCTTGCGCGAGCCATTTAGCAGCAGAAATCTGCTTAGCTTCCATTTCAAAAACATCGATAAATGTTTTACCAATGATTTTACGTTTCGTTTCTGGATCACTCACTCCATTCAAATGGCCGTAGAATAAACCTGATGCGTCGATACCCTTTACATTCAAGCCCATTTCATTGCGATAGGTATTTAATACTTGCTCGTATTCTCCTTTACGTAATAGGCCGTTATCTACGAATATGCAATGCAGTTTAGAACCAATCGCTTTATGTAGAAGAACTGCAGCAACGGTAGAATCTACCCCGCCGCTTAATGCTAAAATCACTTCTTCGTCACCTATTTGCTTTCTTAGTGATTCAACCGTGCTATCGATAAAATGCTCGCTTGTCCAATCACCACCACATCCACAGATATCGTATAGGAATGACTTCAACATATCCAACCCCTTTTCACTATGCGTTACTTCCGGGTGGAATTGCACGCCCCAAACTGGGTGTGCGAAAGCGCCAGCCTTGCTTTGATAGAAAGCCACAGGAATATGTTCGGTCGTACCGACAATTTCAAAGTTATCCGGAAGACGAAGGATTGAATCGCCATGACTCATCCATACTTGCGATTCATTTAAAGCCGACAAATGATTATTAACATTCGACATCAACACCTTTGCGCGACCGTATTCACGTGTGCTCGAACGTGCTACTTCACCACCTCCCAATTTCGCCATTAATTGCGCTCCGTAACAAATACCTAAAACAGGAATCTTTCCTAAAATTGCGTCCAAATCAATCATCGGAGCCTCTGGATCGTTGACACTACAAGGACTACCACTTAAAATCACCCCTCTCAAATCAGCATCTAAAGAAAAGCTGTGATTGTAAGGAACGATTTCTGCATAAACATTACACTCACGAATTCTGCGAGCGATTAGTTGAGTGTATTGAGATCCGAAATCGAGGATTAAGATTTTTTGCAAAGACATAAAAATAGATTGAATTACAAAGGTAATTAAAATCCCTAAAATGCAGCGCTTGGAATGCTATCGAAAACACAGAAATGTGTGTAACTTTGCCTTATGAATTGGAAATCATTTTTAGCAATTGTAAGCCTATTTATCGGAATAAGCCTTAGCTCATGCGGCGGTAAAAAAGTCGTTGAGCAAAGCACTATTGATTCTTTATCTAAAATCAGTCCGGACCTTGCCCGTTTATCGAATGAAATCAATGCACATCCTGAAAAATCAGAAGGCTATTATGAGCGCGGGATGTTATTTTACCAATTTAAGATGTTGGATTATGCGGCGAAGGATGTACATCGCGCCATTGAATTAGATTCTACCCAAATCAGTTATTATCTAGGCTTTGCCGATATTAATGTCGAAGCACGCTATTTGAAAGTGGCTGCACAATATCTTTTAAAGGCGGAGAAATTAGCGCCGATGGATAAGGACTTAAAGTTGAAGCTTGCTAAGATTCATTTATATCTAAAGGAATACGATAAAGCGATCGCGTATACGAATGCTGTATCGACGATTGACCCAAACGACGATCGTCCATTTTTATTGCAAGGTATCATCTGGAAAGAGCGCGGCGACACGGCACATGCGATAAAAACCTTCTTGAATTGCACGGAAAGAAATCCGGATAATTATGACGCTTACATGCAATTAGGTTTGCTAGCACAGTCTGTGAAGGATAAAAAGGCTGAAGCCTATTTTTTAAATACGATGCGAATCGATAGCACACGTTTTGAGGGCCCATACGCTTTGGCGATGTATTATCAAGAAGGCAAACAAGTAAAAAAGGCGATGAGTATTTACCGGAGTTTGATTATCAAACATCCGCAGGACCCCAATCCAATTTACAATATGGGCTATTTATATTTCTACATGGATTCTGTAAAACCTGCCTACAATCATTTCACTATCTTGATTCAGACAGATCCAATGAATGCAAAAGCATATTATATGCGCGGCTTATGTAACCTAAAAAGAGGTGTCTGGAACGAAGCGGTTGCCGATTTCTCACAGGCCTTGAAATTAAATCCTGAATTTGAAGATGCGCGAGAGAAATTAGTAGAAGCGCAAAAGCATATTACGGCTTAATAGTTATGGTCGGAGAGCTTACAAGGTTACTCCAATGCCCTGCTCTATCTTTTACTTTTATTTTAAAGACACTGGTCTCGCTAGCGCTCGAACTATTCAACAAAATAGTGTGATCTAAAACGATGCGCAATTGACCTTGTATTGCCACTTTAACATTGGCAGGAACCGAGGGCGCGATATGGTATCGCTCATATAAACTTGCCGAGCGGGTGTCCATCAAGTAAAGCGATAAAGAGTCGCTATTAAAATCTCCTAGATCCCCGTCTCCGTCGGTATATGAAACCGTAAAAACTAAGGAATCGCCAAAGGCCTTTACATTCGATTTATTGAGCGACTCGAAGGTCAAGACCGGTTCTAATGGAACAGTAGGTATTAATTTTTCAGTAGGCTTTCTACAGGAGAAAAAAGAAACCAACGCAATGCTTGTATAAAAAATCACTTTTCTCATGGGGCAACTATTAATGAAAAGTAACTTAAAATATAAGGCTGATTTCCCACGGATGGTATCAAGGTAGGTGTTGCATGATCTGCGTCCTGCACACTGATTTGATAATATACTGGCTGATTATTCGGCAAGGAAGCTGTGTTGACTGTATACGACAGAAAATACGGCTTATTAGCGCCAAATACATTACTAAAATAAGTAGGAGTTGTTTGAACAGTCAATGGATAAGCGGTAGAGGCGCTAAAATCAGTTGGGTTACTTGAAAACTTTACGAAGAGATTAGTCAGTTGGAAAGGTGTTTGCACATCATCATAAACCCCGAACCAAATTTTAAGATTGGTATTATTGGGAACAAGCATAGGATTAAAGGTACTTCCACCACGAATGGTATCGACCTGCACCCAATTGCTGCCAACTTGTGCGAAGGCAACAATGCCGAAGGTTTGAGGAATAGTATTCGTTGGTAAAGACACTTGCCCGAAGATATCAGGGGCTCCCGCTTGTATCCAATTCTTAATACGATTAATTTGGCGTGCGCTAAGCATCGAATCATAGAGTGGCATTCGCCCTAGAACGGGATCAATGGTTGTGATTCTTTCATGCAGCCAAGAATTCGCTACATCACCGGGCTTGACGCGATAGACGAATGAGCCTGCTAAATTATTTTTGGTAACATGTTGATACACCAAGGTAGAGTAAGCAGACTGCACCGTTCTGAAATCGGGATCGAAATGTCCGTCATGGCAACCAGGATTCGCACACTTTTTGGCAAAAATATAGGCATGAATACCAACAAATGAATTAGAATCGATTGGCGAAGCATTCAGCAGATGATGCGGATAATGAATGGTATCAAATGGATTGAACGGTGCAGGAGGAATATTCCCTGGCACATACTCCTTTTTACAAGCCATTTGTACCAGCAAAATACTGATACAAATACTTAGCAGTAAGAGAATCCGCTTTGTCATACTTCTACAATATAACAAAAGAAACTTGTTTTTGCAACTAGCTACCGAAAAGCCCTCCGAACATACCTCCTGGCTTCTCCCCTTTCATCACTTTTTCAATCATCCCTTGGAACGCTGGCGGAACTTTTGCCTTTGCAAATTCCATCATTGTTTCAACAGCAATTCTAGCTTGTTCTTCTGTAATACCGGCTTTAGCAGCCACTTCTTTAACTAAATCTTCCATCTTGAATTTTATTAATTTATTATTCTGGGGCTGACCAATTACGAGAGCGTACGAATTCAACACTCTTCACCATATCATCATGAAAAACTCGATCTTCTGTGATGAACGGCACCACTTTACGATACTCTTCACGAATCACTTCAATCGCAGGAGATGATTTCAACGGCTTGCGGAAATCCAATGCTTGTACAGCTGTCAATAATTCAATGGCTAATACACGTTCGGTATTATACATTACGCGAACACATTTTGTAGCGGCATTTGCGCCCATGCTAACATGATCTTCTTGTCCGTTACAGCTCACGATACTATCTACCGAAGCGGGGGTACATAATTGTTTATTCTGACTAACGATAGCAGCTGCCGTATATTGCGGAATCATCAGACCACAATTCAATCCTGGCTTATCTACTAAGAAGACAGGCAAGTTACGTCCACCATTCAACATCTGATAGATACGACGTTCTGAGATATTTGCTAATTCAGCGACTGCAATAGCAAGGAAGTCAAGATGCAAGGCTAGTGGCTGTCCGTGGAAATTACCACCAGATAGGATACGGTCGTTAGCAGGGTCTACGATTGGATTATCTGTAACGGAGTTGATTTCTGTTTCAACGACGCGAATCACTTGTGCAATCGCATCTTTACTTGCACCATGTACTTGTGGTACGCAGCGGAAGCTGTAAGGATCTTGTACTTGTTGTTTCGTTTGTTGAATAATTTCAGAACCTTTCAACCATTTTAAAATCGTTGCTCCGGTATGTATTTGTCCGGCATGCGGACGAATCAAATGAATCGTATCAGTAAATGGCTCTGCTTTAGAATCGTAGCCATCGACTGAAATAGCAGTCACTGCATCCGCTAGTTCTAACATATCCATTGCTTTGAATAGGCAGAAACAAGCGTGCGCGCTCATAAATTGCGTACCATTCAATAAAGCTAAGCCTTCTTTAGATTGTAAAACAACAGGCTTAGCACCAATAGTTTTCAAGGCTTCAGCCGCAGGCATACGTTTACCTTTCAAATAACAATCACCAATTCCCATCATAGCTAAAGCCATGTGTGCCAAAGGAGCAAGGTCGCCAGAAGCTCCTAGAGAACCTTGTTCGTAGATGATTGGCAACAAATCTTCGTTATAGCATTTGATTAGCAATTCAACTGTTTCTAGACAGATACCCGAATAGCCATAGCTTAAGGACTGTGCTTTCAGAATAAGTAAAAGACGCGTAATTTCTGGATCGATTTCGTCTCCGATACCGCAAGCCGTGCTTACAACCAATTTGTACTGAAGGTCTTCCAATTCATCCGGACTCACACGTACATTACAAAGCGAACCGAAGCCCGTATTAATCCCATAATAAAGACGTTCTACGTCAGCCAGTTTCGTTTCTAAGAACTGACGGCAATGGTTGATCTGTTTTTTACTTTCTTCTGAAATCGTCAACGGAATGCGATTCTTCCATATATGACGAAGTTGGGTAATCGATAGATGATTGTTTGAAATCGCGTGAGACATAAACCTGTATTTTTATTTCTTTTTAAGCAAACGAGTCATGAAAAAGCCGTCAGAATCATGTTCTGAAGGATAGATGTATTTTTCTTCTTCTAGTGTAAATTCAGGATGGCGTGCTAAAAATTTCTGTACTTGACCTTCATTTTCAACCGAGAACAAAGAGCAGGTAGCATATACCATTTTACCACCAGGCTTTAGCATGGAGCTATAGCGTTCCAAAATATCTTCTTGTACTTTTAGTAGACGTTCAACATACTCCTTATTCACACGATATTTAGAATCAGGGTTACGACGAATAACACCGCTACCTGAGCAAGGAACGTCTAACAGTAGACGATCCGCTTGTTCGTGCAAACGTTTGATGACTTTAGTTGTATCGATCAAACGAGGCTCTACGATAGAAACGCCATTTTTACGGGTACGACGCGTTAGTTCTTCCAATTTACGAGGCTCCACATCCATTGAAATGATACGCCCACGATTGTTCATTAAAGCAGCTAGATGCAATGACTTACCACCCGCACCTGCGCAGGCGTCGATGACACGCATTCCCGGCTCTACTTGCAGAAACGGAGCAATCATTTGAGAGCCTACATCTTGAATTTCGAATAAGCCACTTCTTAAAAGTGCATGCGTATTCAAATGCTTCTTCGACATTAATTTAATCGGTCCATTTTCATAAAGCTCCATATATGGAAACTCTGCTTCTTCTAAGGCTTTTTTAACGGTATAGCCAGAAGCTTTCAAGGTATTGACGCGTAGATAAACTGGAGCCGGGCGATTCATGGCTTCCAACTCTGTTCGCCAAGCATCCTCTCCCAAAGCAGCTGCACCCAACTCATCCATTTCATCTTGCAAGGAGAACCATTCCGCACGTTTCATGTCTTTTTCTTGAAGGGGTACCCAAAGTTCCTTCATTCCCGCAAACTCCTTCCAGGCAGGTAATTCACCGCCTTTCAACTGCCAATAAACAGCAAAAAGCTGATATAAAGAACGAATATCTAATGCAGGTTCCTCTTCCAAATGACGCCACAAACGACGCCAATGACGGACGATATCAAAGGTCGATTCAGCGACAAAGGAACGGTCGCGACTCCCCCATTTCGGGTTGTTTTTCATGCGAAATAATATCACACGATCCAAAGGACGGCCATCACGAAAAACATCTTGGAGGGATAAAATTACCTCCGCTACTAGGTTAGGAAACAGTTTATTAATCATTATTAAGAACAAAAATACAAAAAGGAAGGCGGATTATAGAATCTAGTCGAAACATGGTTAGTGGGTCCGTATAACTTGAATATATTGTCTTTGTCCTAGGCACGATTTCATCTCATCTTTGTATTGTTGATTTAATCAGCCCTGTTAATTCTACCTTTTTAACGCTTATTAAAACTAGGAAACAGGAAATTACCCGACTCAGAGACTCCTTAAAATATCTGCAGTCGGGTTTTTCTTTTTAATCACAGAGCAATTAAAGAAAGCATTACAAGCTTAATTCTTTCAACTTAATACGAATGCGTATTTTCAACAAAAAACAGGCATTTAGCCTGCTTTTTATTAACTTTAAGGTCGAATAAAAATAAATCTCATGATGGATCAACTTATCGCTCGATTTGATGTGCAATTGAAAGAGGCATTGGCGATTGCAAAAGAAATAGAACTGAACGTCAAAATTAAAGACGTACAACATATTGTTATTAGCGGATTAGGTGGCTCAGGCATCGGTGGAAGTATTGCGCAAGAATTATTAGCAACAGATTGTACCTTACCAGTTTTGGTTACCAAAGACTATTCCTTACCAGCTTATGTTGGCAAGAACACATTAGTCATTGCTTGTTCTTATAGTGGCAATACCGAAGAGACCTTGAGTGCTCTAGAAATCGCGTATAAAAAGAAGGCACAAATTATTTGCATTTCAAGTGGTGGCAAGATGGCGGAATGGGCCTTTAAAAAGAAGAAAGACTTTATTTTAATTCCAGGAGGAATGCCTCCGCGTTCATGTGTTGGCTATTCATTAGTGCAATTGTTGAGTATCTTCAAAAAGTTAAAATTGACAAAAATGAGCGTTGAAAAGGACGTGTTGGAGTCAATTAGCCTTTTACAAAAAGAGCAAAAAAGCATCTTGAAACAAGCGGAGAAGTTGGCAAAACACTTAGCGGACAAAACGCCTGTTATCTATGCTGCCGCGGGTACTGAGGGGGTTGCAATACGCTTCCGTCAGCAAATCAATGAAAATGGAAAGCAATTGTGTTGGCATCATGTATTGCCTGAAATGAACCACAATGAATTGGTGGCTTGGCGCGATAAAAACCCGAACTTAGCAGTCATTTTCCTTCGCCATCCTTTCGATCATCCGCGTACACAAATGCGTATGAAGTTGAATCAGCAAGTCATTAAGAAATGTACACCGCATATCACAGAAATTCACTCTAAAGGTGAGAGTGTGTTGGCACGTCAATTTTATTTAATCCACTTAACGGATTGGGTAAGCTTCTTCTTATCGAAGGAACGCAATTATGACTGTGTAGAAGTAAAAGTGATTGATTGGTTGAAAGCTGAATTAGCGAAAGCTTAATCAAATAATTTTTCTAAGGCCATGCCTCGAGATGCTTTCACTAATAAGAATGCATTTTGAGGCATTTCTTTTTGTAAAAACTCTTTTGCAGCATCGGTGGTCTCAAACCAGCTCCCAAAGGAAGCTTCACGATGCTTTAAGAAATGGGTACCGACAAAAATAGCGTGTTCGAATGCTAAGCTTTTAACAAGCTCCACCATTAATTGATGTTCGCTTTCAGCATACTCTCCTAGTTCGAACATATCACCCAAGATTACATACTTTGGCTTCGCAGGCATTTTAGCAAAGCTCTGCACCGCACCTGCCATACTGCTAGGATTCGCATTATAGCAATCCATCAGTACTTGATTAGTATTCCATGCTTTCCATTGGGAACGATTATTGGCAGGCATATAGGCTTCGATACCGGCCTTCACTTCTTGCGCAGTTAATCCGAAGTGGAATCCAATTCTAGCTGCAGCTAATATATTCGGTAGATTATAATCGCCAGCTAAGTTAGAGCTCGCGTTAAATGGTTCAGGCTTGGTGAAGCTCACTTCCAATAAAGGAAAATGCGAAACAATTTCCCCCTTGCATTCGCTAGAGGAAAGTCCATAGGTAAATCGTTTCAAGCCTTCGGAAGCCTGCATTAAATCAGTATCATCCGCATTGACAAAACAAGTACCTTGATTACTGCTCAAAAATTCAAATAGCTCGGCATTCGCTTTTTTCACTTGCTCAATACTCCCAAATCCTTCCAAATGATCTTTACCGTTGTTGGTAATAATTCCGAAATCAGGTGCAACGATTGCAGCTAATTCTGCTGTCTCGTATAAATGGTTGGCGCCGATTTCAATCACCGCAATTTCAGTATCCAACGGCATTTGCAAGATGGTTAATGGAACCCCAATATGATTATTCAAATTCCCTGCTGTCGCGTGAACTTTAAATTTCTGACTTAATACCGAACGAATCAGTTCTTTCGAAGTCGTCTTCCCATTGCTACCGCCGATGGCTAGAAAAGGAATAGTGAAATTAGAACGGTGATGATTCGCTAGTGCTTGTAGCATGCGCAGGGTATCGGGCACTAAGACGCAGCGTTCATGAACAACAGCATCTTCTCGATCAACGATTACCCAAGAAGCGCCTGCATCAATCGCTTGTTGAGCGAAATTATTCGCATCAAATTTTTCGCCGCGTAAGGCGACAAACATCCATCCATCCTTTATTTGACGAGTATCTGTGGTAAGCCCTTCCGAACTTTTCCAAAGTGCATACAATTCAGGAATGGATGGATATTGCGACATATAAATTAGTTTACTCCGCTTACAACAGCAGTTTTATCAATCTTAACGATTAAGCCTTGCAATACTTTACCAGGACCAATTTCAACGAAGTTCGTCGCCCCGTCAGCAATCATTGCTTGAACGGATTGTGTCCATTTAACCGGTGCTGTCAATTGCGCAATCAAATTTTGTTTGATGGTAGCAGCGTCACGAATTCCCATGGCACAAACGTTTTGATAGATTGCACAGATAGGTTCGCGGAAAGGTGTGCTTTCGATAGCCGCTTGTAATTCTTGACGAGCAGGCTCCATTAGAGGAGAATGGAAAGCGCCACCAACAGGTAATAATAAAGCACGTTTTGCTCCGGCAGCTTTTAAACTTTCGCAAGCGGTGGTAACAGCAGGCACTTCGCCAGAGATCACCACTTGACCAGGACAGTTATAATTTGCCGCAACTACTACACCATCTGTTTCAGCACAAATTTTTTCGATTATATCATCTGCG
Organism: Chitinophagales bacterium; assembly: GCA_026461075.1. Lineage (GTDB taxonomy): Bacteria > Bacteroidota > Bacteroidia > Chitinophagales > CAIODY01 > JAHEYX01. Next base: position 31,172 of record JAPJNH010000042.1, on the reverse strand, counting down.
AGGTTTAATATTGCAGCCATTGTAGAAGGTGTTACCTCACAGGCTTTCTGCATTGCATTTGCACGCGCAGCAACTAAACGAAGTGCGTCTGCAAAATCAAGACAGTCGGCAGCAACAAGTGCAGAGAATTCTCCTAAAGAATGACCAGCAACCATATCCGGTTTGAAGGCAGGCATTGTTTTCGCTAATACGACAGAAAGAATAAAAATCGCAGGTTGTGTAACATTGGTTTGTTTCAATTCCTCCTCTGTTCCGTTGAACATGATATCAGTAATACGGAAACCTAAAATTTCATTTGCTTGTTCGAAAAGTGCTTTTGCTGTTTCATTACTTTCGTAAAGCGCTTTACCCATTCCTGGGAATTGAGACCCTTGACCAGGGAAAACATATGCATTCATTGTTTGTAATTTTTTATGCAAGCTCGGATAGAGTATGCGTTCAAATTTCTTATCTTTGCGAAAGTAATCATTTCAGTGCAAAAGACATTTGTTTCAAACATTGGCTTTTCCACAGTGGAGGCCCAGGTGGCGAAACTGGCAGACGCACTACCTTGAGGTGGTAGCGCCCGAAAGGGTGTACGAGTTCAAATCTCGTCTTGGGCACAAAGGTCTTCTTCGGAAGGCCTTTTTTATTGCATTAATTCGTACTTTTAAGCATGCTGCTCCGAATTCAATGTTTGCTAATCTTAATACTCCTCGGCTTTTGTGCTAAGGGACAAGATTTAAGTTCGCCTCATAATGAAACAGAGTTGTTTATCAACCCTAGCGCATTGTCTGCACAAGCGCATTTTTCAATTTATTACCACAAAATAGCCCTACTGCAGCATGCAAAATGTGCATTGCTTCAAGATAAAAACTTGAACCTCGACCAGCAATTTGCTTATAGCCATTGCAGTCCGTTTACAAAAGTAGATGACTCTTGGACGGATCCTTTGAGCGGAGAATTTATCAGTAATATTTACAATAAAAAGGAATATTATTTTAAGCGTAAGGACAGTTTAAATAGCGCGAGTCGATGTACCTTAGAATTTCGTGTTTTCGATAAAGCGCTAGCCTATCGTTTCAAGGTTATTAGTTATACTCAAAGTTATTACGGAGATCAAAGTAATTATCCATTTCCAGCGACAGACTCTGCCTGGTGGATACCCAGTGATTGCTTTGCCTTCGAAGGATTGTATAAAAATGGGTTGATAGAAAATATAAGCACCCTCGTAAACACCCCTTTTCTAGGACATCGTGGCGACAGTCTTTGGTATGTTATTCACGAAGCCGCTCTATTACAGTACCCACTGAGCGACTTACAAAGCAATGAATATCATCAATTGGAAACTCGTCTCCGTTACGGCAGCGATGATTCCCTATTTATGCGAAAGTATTGCTTCACCACGCCATGGCGTGTAATTTCATTCGGAAATACGGCCGCTGACATTGCTAATTCAAAAGTGATCAGCAGCTTGAACGAAGCTTGTAAAATTGCTAATACTAGCTGGATTAAGCCGCTTACGTTTAATGGCATCTGGTGGGAAATGCATGAAGGAATTTTAACTTGGCCAGAAGGAAAAGCGCATGGTGCTACTACCAAGAGAGCTAAAGAATATATTGCCTTCGCTAATGAATTTCATCTAGGGGGCACTTTAACAGAGGGGTGGAATAGCGGATGGGACAACTACGGCACCTCTAACCACTCCAAACAAAATTTTGCCAAAGCAGCCACTGATTTCACTTGGGATGAAGTATTGCGCTATGCAAAAGAGAAGAATGTAAATTGGATTGCCCATCACGAGACGCAAGCAGAATACAAGCATTATGACAGCATTGCAGAAAGTCTTTTTAAAGACCTACACAAAAAAGGGGTACACTATCTTAAAACAGGATATGCCGGAGTTGGCATGGAATATGGTCAAGCACAAATCGAACATTTTCAAAAAATCGTTGAACTAGCGGCGAAATATGAAATCTGTTTGGATGTACACGAAAGCATTATGCCAAGCGGTATTGAACGTACCTGGCCGAATTTGCTTACACAGGAGGCAGGACGCGGAAATGAATGGAATGCCACCTATAAAGGCCTTCCACCCTACTATGCAACGGTCTTACCGTTCACAAGACAATTTGCTGGTGCATTTGATTATACTCCAGGATTACTCAACTTATTTAATAATACAGAACACAGAAAGAGAGGCTATACAACATTAGCGCATGAAATTGCCTTGTATGTGGTGCTTTACAGTCCGATGAGCATGCTAGCGCAAGATATTTTCACTTATTCAAATTACAGAAAAGAGTATACAGAAGCTTTTAAATTCATGGCGAATATTCCACCGGTTTGGCAAGACAGAAAAGTAATTCAGTCGCGTCCGGGTGACTATGTAGTGACACGAGCTTTACAAACTACAAAACAAGATAGCATTTGGTATGTCGCAGCTATTGCCGATGAAAATGCATATCAGATAAAGGTTCCATTAGATTTCTTGTCGACCAAGCAAGAATATGTAGCTACGATATTTAGCGACAATCGGAGCACGCAATGGCAATCACGACCAAGAGATTTTAGTGTGAATTATATTGCGATTAAAGCTAGCGATACCTTTACAATGAGCTTGGCTAAGGCTGGTGGAGCGACTGTGCGCATTGTAACGCGAGCGGTTTTTGATCAAGAAAATAAAGCCCAAGAAAAGCCAATCATTCAAATTCCCTTGTGGAATCGAATGAATCATATTTATAATGCCGTATTCCAACACCAGAGCACCTACGGATACGCCTATCGAAAAGACACCAATGCAGTGGTTCATTATAATTCCCACTACGATTCAAATTATCCGGCGCAAGGCGATCTTTCTCTGACAGACGGTAAAATATCCTTTTACGATTTCAGCGACGGCAATTGGCAAGGATTCTTTAATAAGGATATCGATGTCACCATTGACCTTCCCAAAAATGAAGAACTACACCAAGCGATGGTCCATTGTTTGGCCTCTCCTGACGATTGGATTTATTTCCCAAGAAAAGTTTCCGTGATAGTATTAGACTCCAACAATCAGGTGGTTAAATCATTTATTCATGAATACAACGAACTGCCGAAAGAAGAGAATGGTCAAAGAAAAACCGACGACTTCGAAATCGACCTTTTAGGGGTAACAGGCAAATATCTGCGTGTGAAAGTTTATAATCCTGGTCCTTGCCCGAAAGAAAGTAAAGGAGCAGTGAATCCTTCTTGGTTATTTTGTGATGAAATCGTTTGGCGTTAATGACCTATAAAAAATGTAACTTCGCATTATGTTGAAGATTGTATTATTTGGCACACCAGAATTTCCCATACCGGCTTTCGAAGCGGTACGCAGTGCAGGCTTTGCGATTAAAGCGGTAGTAACCGCTCCCGACAAACCAGCAGGCAGAGGTATGCAATTACAGTCTTCGGCCGTTAAGCAGTGGGCGCTTGAAAAAGACCTTCTTGTTTTACAACCAACGAAACTAAAAGATCCCGCCTTTATTGAGCAGTTACAAGCCTTGGAGGCCGATTTATTTATTGTTATCGCCTTTCGTATGTTGCCTGAAATTGTTTGGCAAATGCCACGTATCGGCACTTTCAACTTACACGCTTCTCTCCTACCGGCTTATCGTGGCGCGGCTCCGATACAATGGGCTATTCGCAATGGAGAAAAAGAAACGGGCGTTACAACTTTCTTCCTCAAACATGAAATAGATACGGGTGATTGGATTATGCAAGAACGAGTAGAGATCGGAGCCGATATGACAGGCGGTGAACTACACGACCGTTTACAAGCTTTGGGGGCTGCTGTTGTATTAAAAAGCGTGGAAGCCATCGATCAAAATAAATATACCACTACGCCTCAATCAGGGGAAATTAAACATGCGCCTAAGTTGCAAAAACAAGACGCTTGCATACAATGGAATCAAAGCACCCGAGGGGCTTACGATCAATACAGAGCCTTTATTCCATTCCCAGGATCCTTCACTATTTTGAATGAAAAGATTTTGAAGATTCATTTGGCCAGACCTATCTACGAAGCGCACCAGCATTTAGCAGGCAGTATTGTGAGTGATGGTAAAACATTCCTTCACATCGCCACCACCGATGGTTATTTAAATTTATTAGAGGTACAACCTGAAGGCAAGAAGCGAATGCCGATTGCAGATTTTTTACGCGGGAATACGATTCAATAAATTATTTAGCAGGCGATTCTTCCATCCAAATAATAGTTGGGCTTTGCGATGCTCGATCGAAATCAGGGCAACGGCCATCCCCTTTACCAGTGAAGCCTCCATCCGGCGCACAGATTTTCTTTCCGAACTCATCATATAATGGATTCAACTGATCGCAACAATCAGCAGGAATATAGTAGACGTAATTATATTGATAGCGGTATTCCAAAATCATTTTCTTGCCCGTTCTATAGGGTGGCGCAGTTTTTAGAATTTCTATTTGTTGTTTTACCCAATTAGGAACAACGTGAACGTACTCTTCTCTCGGAGGATCCATTTCTTCTTCGGAAATAGCTTGCTTGTGTTTATGCAAGCCCCAATGCAAATGACAAGCATTTAAAGAAAGAACGGCTAGTAAGCCAATAAGAACTTCACTCTTTTTCATCTTACATTAATTCAAGTCCTTTCAAAAAGCGCTCCGGCAACTCATTGCGTGTCGCCATCAAATAATCTTGATACGAACATGGAATCAGTTTATGACGTTCGCTACCTGGCAGTTTTGCTTTAATCCACCAACGGCTACTTTTACGGCTCTTTAAAAACTGCATCTGTTCGCCCGTATCTTCCATCATAAGATGATAATGGATAAAATCATTTTCATTGATGATTGGATAATCCGCTACTCTATGCAAAACGCCATCAATAAAATACCAAATCATTTGTGCGGCTAATTGTGCAGTCGTATTGCGTAAATCGAGATGTGGATTGATTTCATAAATACCAAAAGAACTTACACGATCACTCATTCCAGCATAACGTGCCATCGCACATATTTCGTCTCCGAAAAAGCCATTCGGCGAAGCGTTTCCATTACCTGGTGCCTCACTTGCACGTACCGCAGAGATATCAATCGTTACCAAATCTGCATCGCGCACATGTGGCTCCATTTCCTTCCAATCTTCTTGCAAAGCACCCAAACGAGTAGCATCAAATTTTAACTGCCCTAATACCTTCATCAAGTTATAATCCAACAAATAAGATTGATAACCTAATAATTGAAAATGCTTTAAGTAGTTAGGCTTATGCGTAATTACATTCGACAAAAAAGTATTGGCCAAAATATCTTCTTGCAAAAAGCTAAGATCTAATCGAGCGTCTACGTGTACATAATGAATATCTTGCTCTTGCTCTTGATAGCCCATAAAATGACCATACGCACAATCATTCGAGCCGCCAATCACCACAGGAATCATTCCTAGCTTTAACAAAATACTACAAACCTTCGCTAGTCCGAAGTAAGTATCCTTCGGTGTTGCGCCGGCTTTGATTTCGCCCATATCAATGATTTTAGTATAATCATTGAAAGCGGACAATTGATAAAACTCTTGTTTTACTTTTTGCGGAGCATCTGCGGTACCGTGGTTGTTCACCACATTTCTTTGTTCGCTCACGCCGATAATTGCGATACGCGTAGCTTCTATGTTTGGTAATTCTTGACCATCGAAGTATTGAATATTGGCGCCCATTAAATATGGGTTGAGCGCGTGATTAGCTTCGATAGTAGCCGAATCAACAGGACTTAAAAAATCGTTTAATAGTGTTAAATCGTTAGCAGATGACATATTAAAATATCTTTATTTATTTTCAGTAGATTTAATTTGATTCCAAAGCGCATCCATTTCTTGAAGGTTCATCGATGCGAAACTTTTACCTTCCGAAGCCGCGATCTGTTCCATCCCTTGAAAGCGTCTTAAAAACTTTTGGTTGGTCTTTTCCAAAGCTGTTTCAGGATCAATGTTTTTGAAACGTGCATAATTTATCAAGGAGAAGAGCAAATCTCCAAACTCTTCTTCGGCAGCAGCTTTATCCTCGGATGCTAATGCTTCCTTAAACTCGCCTTCTTCTTCTTTCACTTTCTCCCAAACTTGTTCGGCAGTATCCCATTCGAAGCCTACCTGTTTTGCTTTCTCTTGCATACGAAGCGCTTTCACCATAGCTGGCAATCCTTTAGGGACACCGCCTAGCACTGACTTATTCCCTTCCTTCAATTTAAGCTGTTCCCAGTTACGTTTTACTTCATCTTCATTCTCCACTTGCAATTCACCATATACGTGCGGATGACGAAAAATCAATTTCTCACAAATAGATTCTATCACGTCGCCGATAGCAAAATGTCCTTCTTCAGACGCAATTTTCGCATAAAACACCAGGTGTAACATTAAATCACCGAGCTCCTTTTTCAAATCTGTCCAATCCTCCTGAAGAATAGCATCCCCCATTTCATACATCTCTTCGATGGTCAAGGTGCGCAAAGTATGAATCGTTTGTTTACGATCCCAAGGACATTTCTCGCGCAAATCTTCCATTATTTGCACTAAACGATAAAACGATTGCTTTTCGGTAGTATTGACAGCATCCATAGTTTAAAAATACAAGCATTCCTTTAGATTCACACGCAAATCGTATCTTCGTTATATGCGTCTCCTCTTGATAATCTGTTTTTTTATACTATCGTTCGCTTCACGAGCAGAGGAATCGATTTGGAAAGATCGAATCTATGATCCGAAGATTAAAACCGTAAAATGTACCCAAGCGGGATTAGATGCGACATTGGCGATTACCGCCTTAAATGGTGGGGTTCCTATTGATATTGACTTTGACGATTTAAGTACAGATACCCGCGCCTTGCGTTACGCAATTATTCCTTGTAACTGGGATTGGACGAGCGCCACTTTAAACGCATATGATTGTATCGATGGTTTTGCAGAAAACTCTATCAACAATTATCAGCGTTCGTTTAATACAGAAACTCCTTATACGCATTATACAATCAGCTTTCCGAATGAGCAATGTAAGTTTAAAAAAAGTGGCAATTATATCATTCAAATCAAAGACTTCGACAATGGCAATGTCATATTAACGAAGCGTTTGCTCGTCATCGACGCACAAGCGGCTATCATAGCGAATTGTATCCGCCCAAGAAACAACAGTTTGCTTAGAACACATCAAGAAATTGATTTTACAGTAAATGCGGGCGGAATCAATATGGCCAATCCGATGGAGGATATTAAAGTGGTTATTCTACAAAATCAAATCTGGGCGAACGCCATTACGAATATTCAGCCGATGTATTTTAATGATAATGTCTTAAAATACAACTGCGACATGGACGCCGTTTTTCCTGCTGGAAAAGAATTTAGAAGAGTGGATATCCGCACCATTCGATTTGCAGGCATGGGGGTTCAACGCAATGACAATACTACTACCCCTCCGAATGTATATATCCAAAGCGATCCATGCAGAGCCAATGTAAACTACGTTTATAACAAAGATTATAATGGTGAGTTTTATATTGAAAAACAAGAAACCAATAATCCAAATACCGAAGCAGATTATGTTTTAGCGCATTTTCATTATGCCTCCCCTTTGCTGAACGAAGCTCAATTATTTTGGTGTGGGCAGGCTAGTCAGTATGAATTCAGTAAGGATTATGAGTTTAAGTATAATCCATCTACCAAAGGCTATGATCTCGATTTGTTCTTAAAAAACGGTTATTACGAATATCTGATTGGCACTGCTGGTGGCGATGGCCGATTCGACTTCTCAACAGCAGAAGGCAATTGGTATGAGACAGAAAACGAGTACACAATTTTAGTGTACTATCGTTCCTTTTCCGGGAGATATGATCAATTAGTGGGGGTGAATAATTTTCACTCCATGCGTTAATCCATTCGTGGAATCCACTTCACTTCTTCATGACCTGTGAGGTGCAAAGCAAAGCGTCCAAGAGTGAAGAAATAATCTGACAAGCGATTGATATAACGAATGATGATTTCCTCTACAGGGCTTTCTTCATTCAAATGCGTAATTAGGCGTTCTGCGCGACGACAAACACAACGCGTGATATGCGCTTGTGCTCCGGCAGGACTGCCACCTGGCAAAATAAAATGCGTCATGGCAGGCAATAAATCAGTCATGCGATCTATTTCACCTTCTAATAACACAACGTCTGCATCGTGTAACTGCGGCAACTTCATTTTCGAAGCCTCCGGATCAGCGGCCAATAAAGATCCCATCGTAAACAAGCGATCTTGGACAGATTGCAATGTTTTACGGGTTGCGTCATCTTGAATCCATTCTATTAGAAGACCGATATGCGAATTCAATTCATCTACTGTTCCATAGGTTTCAATACGTAAATGATGTTTAGGAACGCGTGTTCCTCCAATCAATTGCGTTGTTCCTGTATCGCCTTTTTTAGTATAGATTTTCATGTGTTTATTTTAAACTGTACATTTTCTGTAAAAGATCAGCTATACGAGAACTATAGCCCATTTCATTATCGTACCAAGCAACTACTTTCACGAAGTTGCCTTCTAAAACCATGGTAGAAGGAGCATCGAAAATACAGGAGTGTGTATTCCCAATGATATCCCCCGAAACTAATGGCTCTTCTGAATATTGTAAGTAAGGCTTCAAAGTACTTTCTGCAGCTTTTTTGAAGGCTGCGTTCACTTCTTCCACGCTTACATTCTTTTTAAGAACGGCCGTAAAATCCGTTAAAGAACCTGTGATAACGGGCACTCGAACGCTGTTACCTGTAATCTTCCCTTTCATACTAGGCATTACTTCCGCTACCGCTTTTGCAGCGCCCGTTGTCGTAGGAATGATATTCACCGAAGCTGCTCTTGCTCGTCTTAAATCCTTATGCGGAGCGTCTACCAATCGTTGATCGGCAGTCATTGCATGTACGGTACTCATGAATCCATGTTCTAGACCGAAATTTTCTTCCAACACTTTCACCATCGGTGCCAAGCAATTGGTAGTACAAGAGGCATTAGAGATAATTACATCTTCTGCTAATAAATCTTGTTCGTTAACGCCGAGTACAATTGTTTTAACGCCCCCTGTTGCCGGAGCACTAATCAATACTTTTTGTGCACCAGCACTGATATGTTTTTCTGCGTCTTCACGTTTGGTAAATAAACCAGTTGACTCTAACACCACATCGACCCCTAACTCCTTCCACGGTAGTTGTGCAGGATTCTTTTCATGTACCACACGAATCGAATGTCCATTAATAATTAAATGCGATTCATCAAAATGCACCACACCATCGAAAGCATGTTGCGCAGAATCATACTTAAACAAATGTGCAAGCGTTTCTGTATCCGTTAAATCGTTAATTGCGACAACAGTGATGTCTGATTTCTTTAAAATTGAACGAAGGGATAAACGACCTATTCTTCCGAATCCATTAATTGCAACGCGCATAAAAAGAGTATTTATTCTTTCAAAGTTAATATACCTGCAACTAAAAAGCGCAGAAAGTCTTCCTCCTGCGCTTTAAGCTGCTATTATATCTTTTTACAAGTTGTGATGCGTGATATAACGCTCCGCATCCAAGGCAGCCATACAGCCAGAACCTGCAGAGGTAACTGCCTGACGATAGTTTTTATCTTGAACATCGCCTGCAGCATAGATACCATGGATATTGGTCATGGTGGTTCCAGGCTTCGTCAAAATATAGCCAGTTTCATCCATATCGATAAATCCTTTGAACAATTCAGAGCTTGGTTGGTGACCGATTGCAACGAAGAACCCTTTAACAGGTACATCTGTCAAATCACCGCTCACACGATTTTTAACACGAACGGCTTCTACTCCTTTTTCTCCTAAGATATCATCTGTCTCGCTGTTCCACATTACCGTAATGTTTGGAGCCGACAATACACGCTCTTGCATTACTTTCGAAGCGCGCATTTTGTCGCTACGCACCAACATAGTTACATGCGAACAAAGCTTTGCTAAGTATAAAGCTTCTTCACATGCTGTATCACCAGCACCTACGATAGCAACATCCATTCCTTTATAGAAAAATCCATCACAAACGGCACAAGCAGAAACGCCATAGCCATTCAAACGTTGTTCTGAAGGCAGGCCTAACCATTTTGCTTTCGCACCTGTACAAATCAATACAGTAGCCGCTTCTAATTGATGTCCATCTTCTGTTTCAACGATGTGATAAGGATTACCTGGTGTTACCTTCGTAATGATTGCGTAACGAATATCCGTACCCATACGCTCCGCTTGCTTACGAAAATCTTCCATCATTTCTGGTCCCATAATTCCTTTCGGATAGCCAGGATAGTTTTCAACTTCTGTCGTTTGCATCAACTGACCGCCCTGTTCCAAACCCGTATATAAAACCGGCTTTAAGCCTGCACGTGAAGCATAAATCGCTGCTGTATATCCCGCAGGACCTGATCCAATAATTAAGCATTTAACTTTTTCCATGTTCGATAAAAATTTAGTGTTGCAAAGTAACAAGATTCATAGAATAACGACAATAACAAAAGTTGATTGGAAAGGTTCAATTGTTAATAAGTGCTCAATTTGGTGGGTAACTCGCTTTTAAACACTCCACAAATGGATTAAATTTGTTAAAACGGAAAAATATGGCGCCTAAACGTCTTTTAAGCACCTTCCTCTTGTTATTGCTAGGCTATTTTGCACAAGCGCAAGGTTCGTGTAATGCATTCTTTATTTACAATATCCAAGGAGGCAATACAGTTCAATTTTACAATTCCTCTACGACAGGCATGTCGTGCACATGGGACTTTGGCGACGGTCAGACAGATAACAGCTATTCACCCGCTCCACATTGGTATACCTCCACAGGAACTTATGTAGTTTGCGTAACGGTTAGCGACACGAGTTGCTCCGCAAGTTATTGCGACACGATACAAATCCTTCAAACACCTTGTACCGCGAATTTCGTATTCTATCCCAATGGCAATGTGGTGCATGTCGAGAATCAGTCTACACCCATTTACCCTGACCAAGGAAGTGTATGGACTTTCGGAGACGGCTTCAGCGATACGAGCACCTTCCCGGCCTCCCATCTTTACACCAACCCAGGCACTTATATCGTGTGTTTAACTATTCACGATTCGGCTTGTATCAGTACGCAATGTGATACTATTGTAGTGAATACAGATTCATGCCAAGCAGCGTTTACAGCCTTACAAAGCGACAATCATCTTCTCTTTTTAAATAACTCCGTCAAACCAAAGGATGCATTCTGCTTTTGGGAATTCGGGGACGGACAAAGCAGCTCGCGTTGCGACTCCGTTAGACATGTCTACAGCAGCACAGGCGATTTCGTGGTGTGTTTAACTGTTTACGATTCTTTATGTCAGAATACCTTTTGCGACACGATTACAGTATCCTTGATTAATGGGACGAACGAAATGGCTGCAAAATCAAGACTTGCTTTTCCGAATCCGGTGGAGAATGTGATTTATTTTAGCGAATCAGTTAAATTTTATCAACTAAAGGCAATTAACGGACAAATTTTAAAACAGGGGAACAATGTAACGGAGTTTGGTGTTAAAGAAATGGTCAAAGGCATTTATATACTCGAATATCAAACGAAGGAGGGTTTATGGCAACATCAAACCATGATAAAGGAATATGGGCTTTAATGACCAAATTTTAAAACAAAACGAACAAAATCCACAAAAGCTAATTTTTATCATTTTGTTAACTCCAAATAGAATTTTAACTTTGGGCACCTTTCTAAAAAATAACCAATAGAATCATATGAACTTTAGTCAGATTTTCACGTCTTCCATCGGTAAGAAGATTGTAATGGGCGTAACGGGAATTTTCCTTGTTTCGTTCTTGATGGTACATGCGGGTATCAATGCATGTATGTTTGCTAACGACGGTGGCGACTTATTCAATCGCGCGGCTCACTTCATGGGTAGCAATTGGGTAATTCGTACTATGGAGATTGTCTTGTTTGCAGGTTTGTTGGCACATATCTTCCAAGGTATTGCCTTGACACTTGATCACAAAACACATCGTCCGGTGAAATACGCAGTAAATCCAGGCAACGAAACTTCGAAGTGGTATAGCCGCAGCATGGGTTTATTAGGAACTTTATTATTGATGTTCTTGATTATTCACTTGTATCATTTCTGGGCTCCATCACGTTTAGGTGGTAGCATGGGTGTGCATGCGTTGGGTGAAAAGTGGGTATCTAGCGGAGAAATGGTACACGATCTTTATGCAGAGATGCAAGAAGAGTTCAGCCACTTATGGGTTGTGATTGTGTATGTATTGGCAATGGGATCATTAGCGTACCATTTGTTGCATGGCTTCCAAAGTGCTTTCCGCACCTTAGGTTTGTCTCACAAGAAATACACGCCTACTATTGAAAAAGCGGGTATCGCTTTCTCAATCTTGGTTCCAGCATTATTCGCTGCAATGCCAGTTTATATTTTCTTATTCCACAAAAATTAATTCACGTACAATACTGTACTCAAAATAATTGACCATGATGAATTTAGATGCTAAAATTCCTGCAGGTGCTTTGGAGCACAAATGGACAGACTACAAAGGTCATTGCAAATTAGTTAACCCAGCTAACAAGCGCTCATTAGAAGTGATTGTAGTAGGTACTGGTTTGGCAGGAGCTTCTGCTGCTGCCTCTCTCGGTGAGTTAGGTTATAAGGTGAAGGCGTTCTGCTTTCAAGATTCTGCTCGTCGTGCGCACTCCATTGCGGCACAGGGCGGTATCAATGCTGCAAAAAATTATCAAAATGACGGCGACTCTGTTTTCCGTTTATTCTACGATACGATTAAAGGTGGTGACTATCGCGCACGTGAGGCAAACGTTCACCGTTTGGCTGAAGTGAGCACAAACATCATCGACCAATGTGTGGCACAAGGTGTTCCTTTCGCACGTGATTACGGCGGGCTTTTAGCTAACCGTTCTTTCGGTGGTACGCAAGTAAAACGTACCTTTTATGCTGCTGGTCAAACAGGGCAACAATTATTATTAGGTGCTTATTCAGCGTTGAACCGTCAGGTAGCACTTGGTAAAGTAGAAATGTTCGAACGCCATGAGATGCAGGACGTCGTAATGATTGATGGTAAAGCACGTGGTATCATTGCTCGTAACCTTGTTACCGGCGAATTAGAACGTCACTTTGGTCATGCGGTATTATTGTGTACAGGTGGTTATGGTAACGTATTCTACCTTTCTACCAATGCAATGGGTTCGAATGTAACTGCTGCATGGAAAGCACATAAAAAAGGAGCTGGTTTTGGTAACCCATGTTTCACACAAATTCACCCTACATGTATTCCTGTTAGTGGTGATCACCAAAGTAAGTTAACCTTGATGTCGGAGTCGTTACGTAATGACGGCCGTATCTGGGTTCCGAAAAAACAAAATGATTCTCGTAAGCCGAATGATATTCCAGAAGAAGAGCGCGATTACTACTTAGAGCGTCGCTACCCTGCCTTCGGCAACTTGGTACCTCGTGACGTTGCCTCTCGTGCTGCGAAAGAGCGTTGTGATGCTGGATATGGCGTTGGTACTACGAAACAAGCGGTTTACTTAGATTTCCGTTTCAACCTTATTAATAAATATGGTCGCGCGGAAGCAAATAAATTAGGTATTCAAAATCCAGATGAAGCTACTCTTGTAAACTTAGGTAAGGAAGTGGTGAAAGAAGAATATGGTAACTTGTTCGACATGTACCATAAGATCACCAATGAAAACCCTTACGAAGTGCCAATGCGTATCTATCCTGCGGTACACTATACTATGGGTGGTCTTTGGGTGGATTATGAATTGATGACTACCATTCCAGGTTTATATGCTTTGGGCGAAGCTAACTTCTCTGACCACGGAGCAAACCGTTTAGGTGCTTCTGCTTTGATGCAAGGTTTGGCAGATGGTTATTTCGTTATTCCTTATACAATCGGTAATTACTTGGCGGATGAAATTCGTACCAAGTCGATTCCTACAGATCATCCTTCATTCGTTGAAGCGGAGAAGCAAGTAGCGGATCGTTTAGCGAAGTTACATGGTATTAAAGGTAATCGTAGCGTTGAAAGCTTCCACAAAGAGCTTGGTAAGATCATGTGGGATAAGTGCGGCATGGCGCGTAATGCAGAGGGCTTGAAACAAGCCATTGCAGATATCAAAGCTCTTCGTGCTTCTTTCTGGAGTGATGTGTTTATCCCTGGTGATATCAATGAATTCAACCCTGAATTAGATAAAGCGAATCGTGTTGCTGACTTCTTGGAATTGGGAGAATTGATGTGTGTAGATGCGTTGAATCGTGAAGAGAGCTGTGGTGGCCACTTCCGTGAAGAACATCAAACAGAAGAAGGAGAAGCAAAACGTGATGATGAGAAATACAGTTATGTGGCAGTTTGGGAAATGAATGGAGATTGTAACTGGACTTTGAATAAAGAAGACTTGAAATACGAAATCGTAAAACCAAGTCAACGTTCTTATAAGTAATGAAGGTTAGCGGCTTCACCATCATTCGAAACGGGACCAAGTACGACTATCCTTATACCGAATCGATGCTTTCACTACTACCATTGGTTGATGAACTCGTGGTGGCTGTAGGAAATAGTGAAGACGATACCCTTGCAAAGGTTCGTGCTATTGGAGATCCCAAGATAAAAATTGTGGAGACGATATGGGACGAACAGCTACGCGAAGGAGGCAAAGTGCTCGCGGCAGAAACGGATAAAGCGAAAGCGGCTGTTTCTCCAGATAGTGATTGGCTCATTTATCTGCAAACAGATGAATTGATTCATGAACAGTACTACCCTGCTATCCGTCAAGCAATGGAGCAATATAAAAACGATTCTTCTATCGAAGGGTTGCTTTTACACTACCGTCATTTTTATGGTAGTTATGCTTATGTTGCAGACGGCATTCGCTGGTATGATAAAGAGGTTCGCATTATTCGTAATGATGCAAACATACGTTCTTATAAAGATGCACAAGGCTTTCGTATCCAGGATAGGAAGTTGCGTGTAAAGCTCATTCCGGCTTTTATCTACCACTATGGTTGGGTAAAAAATCCGGTAAATATGTTTCATAAGCATACAGATATGGGAAAATGGTGGCGTAGTGATGCAGAACAGGCGGCGTACGAAAACGGCAACACCAGTCAACATAAAGGGAAGGCTTATCAATACGAGCAAATCGACTCTGTGGCAAAGTTCACTGACAGTCATCCGCAAGTAATGCTAGCACGCATTCAAAAAGCAGATTGGCAGGTAGAATTAGACACGAAGGTGAAACATTTCAAAAACTTAAAACAAAGGGTTTTCTACCATTTTAAAAAGAAATTTGGCTGGCGACCTGGAGAATACAAAAACTATAAACAGATTTAAAATCGAAGGATATGGAACATCAAAATTTAAATTTGACCTTGAAAGTATGGCGTCAAAAAAATGCTCAAGACGCTGGTCATTTTGAAACTTACCCTGTCAGCGGTATCAGTACTGAAATGTCATTCTTAGAGATGATGGACGTATTGAACGAAAAATTAATTGCTGAGAAAAAAGAGCCTATCGCCTTCGATCACGACTGTCGTGAGGGTATTTGCGGTATGTGTTCAATGCATATCAACGGTCGTGCACATGGTCCGTGGAAAGGTACTACTACCTGTCAATTGCACATGCGTGCTTTCAATGACGGAGACACGATTACTGTTGAGCCTTGGCGTGCATCTGCCTTCCCTGTTTTGAAGGATTTAGTGGTGAATCGTAGCGCTTTCGACCGTATCCAACGTGCGGGAGGTTATGTTTCTATCAATACAGGTAATGCGAAAGACGCTAACAATATTCCAGTTGCGAAAGAAAATGCTGACTTAGCTTTTGCTGCTGCTGCTTGTATAGGTTGTGGTGCATGTGTGGCTGCTTGTAAGAATGCAAGTGCGATGCTTTTCGTATCTGCGAAAGTTTCTCAATACGCTTTATTACCACAAGGACAGCCTGAGCGCACGACACGTGCCTTGAACATGGTAGCACAGATGGATAAAGAAGGTTTTGGTAGTTGTACGAATACAGGCGCATGTGAAGCTGAATGTCCGAAAGAAATTTCAGTGATGAATATCGCTCGTTTGAACCGTGAGTTTATGAACGCAGGGTTCTCTTCAAACGACTAATATTTAACGAAATAAACACCGCAAAAAAGGCTCTTGCACTAGCAAGGGCCTTTTTTGTTTACCAACGAAAATTAGAATCCCCAACAAAGGACAGCTCGTACGTAATGGGACCTTTCTTACCCGTTGGCCTTTCTGTATACACTTCCTCTACCTCCCCCTTTTCATTTGTTACATACAAATAATCTCTCCTTATTGTTGGATCATTATGTGAAACATAGAGCGACATTTCATCCTTGCCAGGGTAAGGTAAATTAATGATGATTGATTGATTTAATTCATTACAAACTTTGACGTAGGATTCACCTATTGTAGAGCCGTGTTGATGTATAAACATCTCCCCTTCTTCATTTGTTGAAGTGTCTACCCTATAAGGGATAAGCATGTCATTTAGAATGGAAAACACCTGATCATTCCAATTGATGGCAAGCACAGCGCTTGCGCCATTTTGGATAAAGGGACTAGCATAGTTCATCACTCTGTTTTGCGCTTGTGTTTCGGTTAATGCATAACGATCTAGAGCCGAGCTTCCAGCACTTCCACAGGTGTGTAAGAAATAAACGAGCGTATTTTTTTTAAAGTGAAGATCGCGACGAATTTGTTCGGGACTTATCACTTGTCCGTTTGCTAATAGAAACCCACCGTAGTTACCAGAGATGTTTACACCATGTCCGCTATAGATAAGGAGATCTGCTTCGGAGGCTTCATTTGCGATTTCTTTCCAAGAACAAGTAGCAGTAGTAAATAAGGTAACGGAGACGGCGTTCTCTTCTAGAATTTCTTTGCACTGCAATAGTTCTTTCTCAAACTGTGTTTTGCTAGCGCCTAATTTACCACCAAGGAGGAGCACAGCTTTAGATGGGAATGCGAAAATGTTGTAACTATTAAAGAGCAGCAACAACATAAAAACAAGGATGGATTTCATAATGATGCGTTTGGGGTATGTACGCAGCACCTAAAAAAAAGTTACACCCCGCAATTTCTAAGCCTTAAACCCCTACTTCGTAATAAATGCGAATCGATCTTTTAGTTTTAAGAAAGGCTTTTCAAAAAAGCGAAAACTGAGCTTCGCAATAATTATGGAAAGCAACAGAGCGATGGCTGTTTGAAGAATCAAGACTTGCCACAAGGATTGATCCAGACCTGCTTTGGCTAATACTTTGATCGTGATCAATATGCCGATAAAATGATAGCAATATAAGCCGTAAGTAATCTGTCCAAGCTTGGCAATTTTGAAATTCCCTAATTTAAAAAATGACTTAGTAGAAAATGTCTGTTCCAAAATTATTCCGGCAATTACCAATGCAATCAGCCAACGTTCAAAAACGCGCAAGACAAAACTCTCCGTCACTAAAATATCGCGCTTAAAAAATACAAAGACGAATAATAGATACAAAATCGCTATCCCCCATTTATTCCAATTGCTTACCCACGACTTAAATTTATTATTAACCAACATTAACCACGCAGCAAAGGCCCCAGTTGCCATGTCGCCGATACAAGAAAGCGTGTGATGTTCATGCATTAAATAAGAATCATAATTCCATCTAAAAATTAAACTAGAAAGAATAATTGCCGAAAAGACCATCCAATAATGGCGCACCGGTAAAAATGCTAATACAATAGGCCAGACAAAATAAAACTGTTCTTCAATCGCCACACTCCATAATACACCCAACACGGAAGCGTCTGGTAAGCCCTTTTTGATAAACTCAAAATTACTTAAGAAACTGATATAATACGGAAGCGTTGCCGTTTCTGTAGATGTTTGTCCGAACAAAGTTTTGATGAACGGAAAAATATAGAAGCCGAATACCACGCAGAAAAAATAAACTGGCCATATCCGCAAAACTCTTCGCATCCAAAACTTTGGAATATCAATTCGACCGTTAATATTCTTTTCTTCTATTAACAAATAGGTGATTAGAAATCCACTTAAAACAAAGAAAAAATTAACGCCAAGATTTCCATTAGCAAAGAGACTCTTCTTGACAAAAAGATAACTCGTACTATTCAGAATGCTCGCATTGTCCGAAAAGAAACTATGAAAGAAAAACACGGATAGAAAACACAGGAAACGTAGTCCATCTAAATTTTCAAAGTATATTTTTTTCTTCATTACTAAAATGGGGCTTTGAATAAAGATAAGTAATTGCTTTAAATGGAATATAGAATTGGCAGTTTATCTGTAATTTAGCTGTATGCAAAACCTTTGGAATGATATAGCAGTTCGTGTGGTGCATCCTAGAACAGGATATACTTTGCAAGAAGAGCATATCATCCGTTTGATGCAAGAACAGCGTATCCCTTTCGAATTTCAATTGAAAGGTGATAAAGAAGATTTAACGAACGAATTACTCGCAAATTATTTCACATCGAATTTGCCTTTTTCTAAAGGAAGCTTATCCTGCTCTATAAAGCATTTGCTTATCTATGAAGAGTTTTTAGGGAGCGATAAAAACTATCTGCTTGTTTTCGAAGATGATATTTTTTTGGCCCCTAACTTTTATACTGCTTTGCAAGAGATTATGGATGAAATAAAAAAAAGGAAGCTGCAGCAATTTCTTATTTCTTTAGAAAACTCTTGCATGCGATTTCCTTCGTATTGGCAAACAAAAGCAGGTCGCTTACTTTATAAAGCAAAAGATGGAAGAGCAGCTGGCGCCTACTTAGTGGATAAGGCTGCTGTGCAGGCCATGGTATCCGAATTACGTAAAAACAAATGTGCTACCGTCATCGATTGGTGGCATAATTATCTGGCGAAAGAACAAATCATTTCGATTTTTTGGGCACATCCAACCATTGCCGAACAAGGCTCACATAATGGGAAGCTATCCGCAGATATTTCAACACACAAAAGTTCATTTAAACGACAATTTAGTTGGCACCTACACAAATTCATACGCACCTATATTAAACGACTTTTTAACGAATCTCGTGTCCTTCCAAGTTAAAATTTCGTTACATTCGTATATGCGAATTTTAATTCGAATTTGGCTTTTAGTAGCCCTTTGTATTATTAGTTATTCCTCTTCCTTCGCCACTCACAATCGTGCAGGAGAAATCACGTATTGTCATATTTCAGGCAATACCTATAGTGCCACCGTTACAAGCTATACCAGAGACATTCCTGGCGGAACGATAACACACTCACTTTACCTCTATTGGGGCGATGGCGATTCATCCATCGTTGTTAAGAGTGATTCGACCCGTATTTGTGATTCCATCACCATGAATCATTATTATGGTACCCATACATATGCAGGAACCGGCACCTATACGCTCAGTATTACTAATCCGAATCGTGTAGCGGATGTTTGTAATATTGTCAACTCCGTAAACATTCCATTTAGTATCAGTTCTACGATCTATATGCCAGATCCGCAATTTTATGGATTCAATTGCAGTGCCGCATTTTATAATAGTCCTGTAGTTTATACCCAAGCAAACAAAGCATTAACTTATAATGCCAATGGTAATGATCCGGACGGGGATTCCCTCTCCTATCGTTTAATTGCTCCCTACTACGATCGCGGACAACAAATGAGTGTACCAGGAATGTATACCTATCCTAGCGGACTCAGTATTAATGCAGGTAATGGTGAAATTAATTGGCCTAATCCTGTTGGCTGTTTTTTTAATTGTGGCGTATTTAATATTGCCTATGAAATTCGTGAATGGCGTAAAGACGCCTATGGGAAAGCGAAGTTAGTAGGCATTGTCATCCGTGACATGCAAATCATCGTTTCGTGCATTCCAAACGATCCTCCGCAAATTAATCCAATCAATGAAATATGTATTTGGGCAGGTACCACTAAATCGGTTGTTTTCACCGCTAGCGATCCCAACCTAAATCAATTCATTGTGCTAAGCGCGAATGGCATTCCGTTTACCAATCAAGTAAGTAATCCGGCCAGTTTCAATTGTATTCCGAAGAAAGGGAATACCAGCGGCTTATTCACTTGGAGTCCGAGCTGCGCAGATTTAAAAGCCTTTCCCTATCAAATCGTAATTCACGCAATCGACTCTGCTGCAGGCACTGGTAATTGTGGCGACCAAAACGGGATGAATGATCTCACGGTGAAGCTGAAAGTAATCCCACCTCCACCTATCAATCTACAAGCCGTTCAATCCGGGAATACGACTAATCTTAGCTGGCAAAATCCGTATCTCTGTACGAATACAAATAAGTTTAGATCTTTCAGCTTATGGCGTAAAACAGGCTGTGACAATAGTATTTTAGATAGCTGCCAACAAGGGATGCAAGGTTTAAGCTATACCCAAATAGCTTCCAATATCACAAGCTATACCTATGTGGATGCGAATGTACAACGCGGACAAACCTATGTTTATCGTGTAGTTGCAGAATTCAATGATGTCTCACCAGGAGGCTATGCCTATAATAAGTTTTCTGGTCATCCGAGTGCACCTGCTTGTGTTTCTTTAAAACTCGATAAGCCCGTATTAATTAACGCAAGCGTGATTAATACCGATGCAGCACATGGTTCTATTTTCGTACGCTGGATTCGTCCGCAAGTGCCCGACTTCGATACCTTATTAAATCCGCCACCTTATGTATTTAATGTGTATCGTGGAGCTACGAATGGCAGTACAAACACCTTGATAAAAACACTCAACTTTAGTTCTTATTTTAGTATTCGAAATAATAGCGATACGAGTATTGTGGATACAGGCTTGAAAACAGCAATCAACCCATATGCTTACTCCATTCAATTAAAAACACAAGGTGGTGTAATTGATCTTGGAAAATCCGACGCAGCGTCGAGTCCGTGGTTAATTGCGACCCCATCTAATAAAGCCTTGAGCTTGCAAGTAGTTGCACAAACGGTATGGATTAACGACTCTATTCGTATCTTTAAAAAGAACCCTTCAACAGGTATTTTCGATTCCATCACGACCGTATTAGGCAACACCTATTTAGACAATAATTTAGTGAATGGAACTTCTTATTGTTATAAAGTAAAAACCGTAGGACGATTCACTGCACCTAAGATGCCAAGCGTCACGTACAATTTTTCACAAGAACTTTGCGCTAATCCGCGTGATACCGTTGCGCCTTGTGCTCCGAACCTAGGTGTTGCTAATGCCTGCTCAGAAGATAATGCAGGTATTGATGATGATTATAATCACCTCACCTGGACCATGGCAAACAGTCCTTGTAACAAAGACGTAGTGGGTTATTATATCTATTATTCAGAAAACAAAGACAATCCGTTACAAGTGGTCGATACTGTAAAACCGGCTACGGCACTGACATTCAAGCATAATCATCAAAATGCAGTCTCCGGTTGTTATGCGGTGGCGGCATTCGATTCTGCCTATAACGTGAGTCCGCTTTCGAATACCGTGTGTATGGACAATTGCGCAAACTACACTTTACCAAACGTATTCACACCAAATGGTGACGGGCATAATGACGTGTATCATCCGTTTCTTCCCTACTCCTTTATTGATCATGTAGAGATGAGTATTTACAATAAATGGGGTGGCTTAATTTATGAAACAAAAGACCCGATGATTAACTGGGATGGCACCGATCAGAAGTCGGGAAAGGCCATGCAGACAGGCACTTATTATTATAAATGTCGTGTTTTTGAAATTCAGGAAACAGGGGTTGTTGAGCGTAAAAAGCCTTTAGGTGGCTATATTGAATTGGTGCGTTAAGCAGGAAACCAATCAATCAATTCTCGTAAAGAATTAATCTCGTGCGTGACATCCACTTCCACAGGATGTTGATTGGTATTGAATAAAATCCGATCCATGCCTACCTTTTTAGCACCTAGCATATCCGCATGCGGATTATCGCCGATCATGATGGATTCAGCTAAAGTAGCATTGGCCGTTTGAAGAGCAAGATGAAAAATTTCCGGATGTGGTTTGTTCGTTTGTGCTAATTCACTTGTAATAATATGCGTGAAATAATCGCGGATTCCAGCACGTTCGAGCTTATCTATTTGCACTTTGGTAAATCCATTCGTGATGAGGTGCAATTGATAATTTCTTTCCTTTAGAATATGCAATACCTCTGCAGCACCGTCAAATAGGTTCGTTTGCAAGGGAAGGTCATTGAGATAATTCTCGGCGATC
This sequence comes from Chitinophagales bacterium, assembly GCA_026461075.1. Taxonomy (GTDB): domain Bacteria; phylum Bacteroidota; class Bacteroidia; order Chitinophagales; family CAIODY01; genus JAHEYX01. The sequence continues at coordinate 8,911 of JAPJNH010000042.1, read as the reverse complement.
GCATTTGCCAAATCGATGTCTGGCTTTCCAAAATGGGCTAAGGTTTGTAAGAAACGACCGATGCGTAATTCGATACGGGTAATTTCGCCACGTTCGAATTCGCCCCACATGCGATGATTAATAGGATGATAGACATCCAGAAAAGTTGTCACATCAGGGATACCTAATTCCCGCAAGCCCATCGACACAAAAAGATGTGCTAATGTCGCACGGGAATTAGTTTCAAAATCCCAAATCGTATGGTCGAGATCAAAAAACAGATGCTGATAACGGCGCATACGTATAATCAATTAATGGTCGTGACCGCCCATATGAACGTGACCGTGTTCTAATTCTTGCTCGGTAGCAGGACGAACTTCGATTACGGTACCAGAGAAATGTAAAGTTTTACCAGCCATCGGGTGGTTCAAATCTACGTGTACGTTTTCATTATCGAAATGCGTGATTACCGCGCGGTAGCGATTACCTTGGTTATCACTTAATGGAATTGCATTACCTACGAAGATTAAATCTTGCGCAATGGTACCATCTTCATTTGCGAACATATTGATATCAAGTGCTACCAAAGCATTTGGATCTGTAACACCATAGCCTTCTTCAGGAGTCAAGGTGAAAGAAAAACCTTCGCCAGCAGTTAGTCCGCTCAAGGCTTCTTCGAATTTAGGCAAGACATTTCCATGTCCCATTAAAAACCCGAAAGGAGCTTCGGCAGTAGCTTCATCAGCGATAGGGCCGTCTGGCTCAGTGCGTAATTGGTAGCTCAATACTACCACATGATTGGGTGCAGATTGCATTTTATTTGTTTTAATTGTTATTGTTTTTACCAATCCACATCCAAATTCAAAATTTTGGTGAAGTTGATTAGATCAGGATATTTTTTTGACAAGACATCGAAACGTTGGGCAGGCGTATATGGCTTTCCATTATTCGACACTGCTGTTTCTTCGACCTTGACGGTATTTGTTGTTTCTTGCGTGTTGGCAATGGTCTCCGGTTTCTTTTCATCGGGAGCGCTAGCCTGTTGTTTCAATTGCTCTAATTGTTCTTTGGCTTGCTTCTGCAATTGTTCACGACTCATTCCTTTCAAACTAAAGGGATTGCTTGCTGGTGCAGACGCAGTACTTGCGGTAGGCGTTGCAGGTACCGAAGCCGTTACAGGCTTCACTGCCGGCGTATTGGCAGGCGTTGAAGTGACTGAAGCCGCGCTAGTATTTTCTGTATTTGTTGTAACAGAAGCAGCAATAGGGTTTATTGTTGAAACGGGCGTGCTTACAACAGGAGCTGGAGCAGGTGCCGGAGTCGGATTAGGTGTTTGAATTGGAGCGTTAGCAGGAGCCGTCGACTCGCTTAGCTCATTTTTTTTTTTGTCCAAGCTAACAGCGCCTTGGAGTGCAGAGTTCAAATAACACAAACGAATGAGGGTCATCTCGGTATGCAGGCGTTTATTCTTCGACATGCGATACTGTTGATCTGCTTCGTTAATGAGATTAAGTGCACTGAGTAAAAACTGACTTGGCGTAGTCTGCGCTTGTTGCAGATATTTACGTTTTACGTTTTCACTCGCTTCTAGCATATTAATGGTGCTAGGATATTTAGCGACTAAGACATTTCTAAAATGTTCCCCAAGTCCATTCAGGAGAGTATCTCCTTCAAATCCTTTCAAGATAATCGCTTGGATGGTTTGCATTACGGTAGCGACATCTTCGGCCAACATCGCGTCGGTGAGTGTGAAATAGAAATCTGCGTCTAGAATATTCAATTGATCTAACACAGCAGAAAGTTCGATATTCCCATTACAGAAGCTCGCCATTTTATCGAACAGACTCAATGCGTCGCGTAAACCACCATCTGCTTTTTGTGCGATGAGGTGTAGCGAATCTTCATCGGCCTGTAAGCCTCTATCGGAGACGATTTTCTTCAACTGTCCAACAATTGCATCCATTGGAATACGGTGGAAGTCGAATACCTGACAACGACTTAAAATCGTAGGAAGGATTTTATGACGTTCGGTCGTAGCAAGGATGAAGATGGCATAGGAAGGCGGTTCTTCAAGCGTCTTCAAAAAAGCATTGAAGGCTTGAGAGCTCAACATATGAACCTCATCGATGATATAGACTTTGAATTGACCACCTTGTGGCGGAATGCGTACTTGTTCTATTAACTGACGAATATCGTCGACGCTATTATTACTTGCGGCATCTAATTCATAGATATTAAAAGACGTGGATTCATTGAAGGAAACGCAGCTAGAACATTGTTCACATGCTTCGTTGGTTTCCGTCGGGCTTTGACAGTTGATAATTTTTGCCAGGATACGTGCGCAGGTCGTTTTACCGACACCACGAGGACCACAAAAAAGGAAGGCGTGTGCAAGCTGATGTTGCTTTAACGCATTCAGGAGGGTAACAGTAATATGTTCTTGCCCTACCACGTCTGAAAAACGGGCGGGACGATACTTCCGCGCTGATACTACATACTGTTCCATAAAGGTGTCACGAAATTAATAAAAAGACAGGCTTTATACGATTTTTTACTTCCTTTTTTTCACTTAACTTTACAAAAGATGAGAAAAGCCTTTTTCCTTGTTAGTTTATGTTTTTTAGCGAGTGTTCAGCTTTCGGAGGCTTACCAGCCAAAGTGGAGAAACGGGCATTATAACCGTTGGATGGGCTTACGGATCGGATATAGTCATTTAATGGCGCAGCCGGATCATTTTCCGGAATACCATGCGAATTTCAGTCCCAATCCCCCACTTTCCTTAATCAAAAGCAAGTCGACACAAATTGGCTTTGACATTTTTACTCAGAATATTCTGATACCAGAGACGCGATTCTTCTGTTCTTGGGGTATCGGCTGGTCGTTTAACCACTTACGGATAAAACCAGATTTAATTTTATCGACGGATTCTGTGAATGGCACATTGGTGATTCAACAGACGAATAATCCGTACGCTAGAAATATATTAAATACAAACTATATCTATTTCCCGGTTCGCATTATTTATTATCCTTGGCACAGTGGCAAAAAATTGAATTGGTCGATTTCTGGCGGGATGGAATTTCAATACAGTGTATTCTCTTGGCAGACTTTACGAAAGGTGGGTGAAGTAACGAAGTTGAGATATAATGGGAATAACTTCAACATGCAAGACAAGCAAGTTGCGGTGAATTTTAGATTTGCCTTTAAACGAATAGCGTTTTATATGGATTATGGATTAATTCCGCTTTTCAATCCGACCCAGCAGATGTACAATTATATGCCAGAATATAATAGCATACATTTTGGTGTATGCTTCAACGGCTTTTAGAAAGATTTACAACCTCCGACATCATTAAAGCGGTGACGTTCGCTACGGCAGTCATAAAGGAAGCAATAGCTGAGGCTCAGTTGTGCAATCCAATACGCATCTTTAAATTGCGGGTTGCCGCGTTGAAAGGATTTCTTGCTTTGTGGGTTCGATCCACCATAACCTGAAAAGGCTGCTGCGACAGCATTTGCGCCTACTTCTTCCGCTAAAACTTTAGCATCTGGATAGCGCGTACTGACGTCGTCAATATAATCCGTGAATGTTTTACGAAAGCCTATTTCGGCGCCGATAACAATAGGTCGTAATGGAACGAATTTTATGCCGATGCCAAATGGAATGGCTATTTGGGTGAGTTTGTAAGGCTTTAGATTAGGGTTGGAAGAAGTGCCTTGACCTTCTGTGTGCAGCGATTGGAGGTCACCGTATTGATTAGAGGGACGGAATTTAAATCCGGCTATTCCTGCAAAAACATAGCCCGACCAATTAAAATTCTTACAGACCGAAAATTCAGGGATATGCGATTCAACCACAAGCGAGAGTTCTTGTAAAGGAGAGGTAAAAGAAAGATTTCGGTAACGCAAGCTTGTTTTATTATTGGCATCACTTGCAGAGAGTGTTCCTTTTGTATAAGAGATGCGATAAGCCCAGTAACGCGTATGCTGATAACGAACAAAAGCGCCTAAGGCTTGATTCATATTGACAACTTGGAAGAAGTTTTTGGAGAGATCTCCGTTATAATGACTTTCCCCATAGTTCACTCCAAGTTCCCATGAAGAATAGACGGTTCCAATACGAGAGGTTTGGATGAGGGTAGATTTATCACGTTTGCTCCATTTCAACAATTTTTTCCAAGGCTGAGCTTGCGATTGTTGAACAAAGCCGAGTAAAATGAAAAGGAGTATTAGACTACGAATTTTCATAGATTAAATATAGTAAAAATCAGGAGAGATATCACCGCATGCTTTGTATCTTAGCAATCAAGATGTCGGCTATCGCTAAGAAATGGTTTCAGGTGAAAGAATATCTGCTTTTTCAATGGAAGGCAGGGAACAGACATAGTGTGCACTCCCCTTTTGTATTTGAGCTGTGCCAACGTGTATTTGAAGACAAGCGTAGTTTTCACGCATTTAAAGAAATCGATCAATTACGCAAACAGCGTAGTTTAGAAACAGGAAAAGTCAAAATCATTGAATTAGGTGCAGGCTCGAAACACAATGAAGATAGAGTGCGCAGTGTCGGAGATTTGGTAAAAAACGTGGCGATACCTGCTAAATACGGAGAAGTTTTATTCAAGCTAGTAGATGTCTTACAACCAAGTACTATCCTCGAAATGGGCACTAGTATTGGCTTTAGTGGCTTGTATTTACACAAGGCTCGTCAGAAGGCCCCCATGATTACATTAGAAGGGAATCCCTTTGTTGCACATATTGCCCAACAGCATTTCGAACAATTGAATGCCGAGGTTATTCAAATTAAAGTGGGTGATTTTAAAGACACCTTAAGTGAGGCACTTGAACGCTTACAAACTGTGGGACTAGCCTTTATAGACGGCAACCATACCTATGAAGCGACAAAAGATTATTTTGAAAAGATATTCCCTTATGTGAACGAGAACAGCTGTTTGATTTTTCACGACATTCATTGGAGTAAAGGGATGCGTAAGGCTTGGGATGAAATCAGCAAGGACAATCGTGTAGTATTCAGTATCGATCTTTTTGAAATGGGATTAGTGTTTTTTAACAAAGGTGTTCCTAAGCAACATTTTCTATTAAAAGTAAAATAAGAGTCATGAGAAAAGCAATTTGGGGTTCCTTGAGTTTGATGACTGCATCCATGTTATGCATTGCTTATATTCCGCAAAGTAACAGTGCCTGGTGGAGTCTTGTTGCATTAGTAGTTTGGACAATTTCTTACTTCTTGCTTATGCACGAAGGAAAACATTTGGCGGCGGATGACGAGATGGAACGCAATAAAAATATCCGTTATATTATTTATGGCGGAATAATCATGCGAATGCTATTACTCTTTGCTTTCCCAAGATGGGCTAGTGATTTGTATCGAATATTATGGGATGCAAAATTGCAAGCAATTGGCTATAATCCCTATTCAGTGACGCCGAAAGAATTAATGGATAGAGGTTTAAATACCTTCTCGAATGCAGGCAATATTTATCATCAATTGAGGGATGTCCATGCGTATACCACGAATGGCCCATTATATGAGTGGATTGCCTTTATCGCTGTAAAACTTTCCTTGGGGAAGGATTGGGTGATGACATCTATCTTCCGCTTGATTATTATTATGCTGGACATACTAAGCATCTTGACTTTATTAAAGTGGCAACAAAATGCCAAGATCAAATTGAGCAGCTTATTACATTATTTATTTAATCCATTTATTGTATTTAGTATAGCGATGTTTGCTCCGGCTTGGACTTTAGCATTTGCACTTTTGATATTCTCCTATCAACTCATGCAGCAGAATAGAATGTTGCGTAGTGGAATTTTATATGTACTTGCATTGGCTGCTAGTCCACTTAGTTTATTTGCCTTACCAATCCTTTGGATGAAGGCTAGTCGTAAGACGATTATCAAATCGAGTATTGTTATCGTGCTACTTGGCATTTCGGCTTATCTACCTTATTTCCGTACCGGAGACGTGCGTCATAATATTGTAGCAGAATGGATGCACGACTTATTGTATTATCCTGGCGGCGGGATTCTACAAGGATTTTCATTTATAAATCCCATCTACCCTGCGATTGGGTTAGGCTTGGCTACTCTGGCCTGGTTATTTTTATATAGCAGAAATCTCTATCGTCAACGTAAGGAGGAGATCGAAACGATTGCGCTAGGGGCATTTGAAGCGAGTATGACTTGGGCCTATTTTCTACCGATAGCCGTGATTATTGCTTGGCTATTGGAGGTGATGGTTTAATAGATTACATAAACATCGGCGGGCATTTCACCTTACTCTTTTTCAACTTTATTTTCGCAATCCAGCGTACGAGGTCGTTGTGCTTATTCTTCAATAACCACAAGCTAATGGTATTTGTAACGGAGCGTTGGTTATAATAATTCACTGAATTTTTTGCAGGGATTCTAGAATACACAATGCTCAACTCATAAACACCTGGCGTCTTCGTTAATAGATTCCCGAGGGTGATATCATAACCGAAACCGATTTTCAAATAATCAACTCCTTTAAGACTGCCATTCTGAACAATACTCGTTGGGAATTGAGCGCCTGCCGTAAGCACGATACTACTGATATTGCCTCCCGAAGGATGCATGGTAGTCCTATCCCAAATACCGCCATAAAAATAGGTATAAGAACTTCCCATAGCACCAGAAGAACCAAGACTCTTCTGCAAGTAATTAAAGCCAAATTGAAGAATATTAAAAGGCCCTTGATAACTATACAAGATAGAAGGTGCAAACAAATCTTTACTTAAAAAATTAGAGCGCTTAGAGAAAGCAGCGATCGGGATATTTGCATTTGCGGTCCACGTATATTTGGTGGGCAATTTAGCACTCATATCAATAAGGCTTTGCTCTGTATTTGAGAAATGCGAAGCAGAGAAACCAAGATTGCTTTGAATAATTTTACCTCGCTTACGGCCAAAGTCGTGACGGAGCACTAGGCCAAAAGAAAAATCTTTATCCCTTGCCGGTTGATATACAGAATTTAATTGCGAAGCATAACTAGAGGTTGGACTAATAACCCCTAAAACAGGATCTAATTGATCACGAAAGGTAAAGTCATTGACATTAGCGGATTGACTAAAGTATCCAAATTTAAAGCCTGCCTGAATGAAGCTAAATTTCTCTTTGCCACGCGCATTCACCACATTTAAATTCTTTCGATAGGCCGCAATAAAGTTGAAGATTCCCGTGTTCAATTTACCACTCCCCTCCATGTCAAAAGTTTGCATATCCATCCCAATGCTAAACGGACTTCCGCCTAGGTTCATGTCCATAGAAGCTGCGGAGGAAATAAATTTATCAGGAGCGCTATACCACAAATGTTGGCCGATAGCGGAGATACGAATATCGCCATTCATTCCAGCATAAGCAGGATTTACATTAATCAAATGATTAAAGAACTGCAGGTAGGATGGATCTTGCGCCTTGGCATCCATACTCACTAGCGCTGATAAAATTGTAAGTAGAAGTAAAAACTTTTTCATTAGCGTAATATTGTGATAGTCCCAATTTGACGAGGGCGCTTGTTATTAATATCATTTCCTTTCCATGGTGTACCATCTTCAAATTTGGCTTCGATATACCACGTATAAACATCTTGTGGAACGTCGTCACCTACATTGAGCACCTTACCATTCCAGGCTTCGTTAGGTGTTCCTGTATTATCTAGAGAAGTACTTTCAAAAAGTAATCCACCCCAAGTGTCGTAAATCCAAATATGATATTCGGATAAGCCTGTACCTACTGGCAAGAATACTTTATTAATTGGATCGTCTGAATTAGGAGTGAAAGCATCCGGAACAAACAAGCCTTTATCAAAAGTAGTTAATACATTCAGGGCAAAGGTATCCGTACAACCATCCCCATTTATAGCGACTAATTTCACAATATGGTAACCAGTAGTATGGAAATAATGTGTAGGATTCGTATCTGTGCTTGTTTCGCCGTCATCAAAAATCCACAAGTAGGTATTTGCACCCATCGATTGATTAGTGAAATCGACCTGTGCATTTGGAGCTGCACTATTGATATTATTGTACGTGAACATGGCTGTTGGATGACCATAGACCGTGACATAGGAATTTTTAAAGGTAGAATCAGGACAGGCACGATTCGGACCTGTAACAGTCAATGAAACATCATAGACACCCGGTAAAGAGAATGCATGGGCAACACTTGCGGTGTTACCTACAGGCAGATTATTTACATACCAGTAATACTGAATCGCATCTGTTGAGGTACTTTGTAAGGTTGCATTTAATGGAGCACATCCAGTAAGTGGCATTACAAAGAAATCAGCAACTGGTTGCGGTGATACGACAAAGTTTTTAGTGATTGTATCCGTACAGCCGAAGCCATTGCTCACCACTAATTGAATTGGATAGGTTCCTGTACTGTTAAACGTGAACACCGGATTCGGAATACTACTTTGTTGTGTATTATTGTTCCATGTCCAGTTATATGTATTGGCACCAGTAGAAGTATTCGTAGAAGTAACGCTCACTGGTGGTGTAGTACAAGCAAATGGCAATGACAAATTAAATCCTGCTGTTGGCGAAGGAAGCACTGTCACGCTAAAATTATTGGTAGCGGTACAGCCAAAGAAATTTGTACTTGTGTAAACCACTTGATACACCCCGCTATTGTTATATACGTGCGTAGGCGTCGAGAAATTACTTTGCGTTAAGTCGCCGAAATCCCAATTAAATGCATTCACGTTAAGAGAACTATTCGTGGTAGTAACTTGCAATGGAGCGCAACCACTTAACGGAGATAGGGTGACGTTGTTAATTGGAGCTGGGTGTACAAATAGTATTAAGGAATCTATAGAAATACAACCATTTGCGTTTGTGTATTGATAGAACATCGTATCAGCGCCTACTCCTGCTGTTTGCGGATT
>JAPJNH010000041.1 GCA_026461075.1 Chitinophagales bacterium | reverse complement strand
GAAAACCATATTCGTGGCATCCTTAATTTCCCCTTAGGCTCCACTAAAATCATTCAACCTTCTGTGATGATCAATGTCTTGGGCGAACCAGGATATGCAGGACCAGTATTCTATGAAGGGTTGGAGGCTTGTCTAGCAGAAGAAGGAATAAAAGTGCATATTTACGGTAAGAAAGAAACGCGTCCTATGCGTAAAATGGGACATATCACGATCATCGCTCCGACAGTGGAAGCGGCCAAACAAAAAGCAAAATGGGTAAAACAAACTCTAAAAGTAAAAGCGTAGCCAGTGTAGCCATCATAATGGGTTCTGATTCGGATTGGCCGGTAATGAAGGCTGCGGCTGAATTTTTAACGAGCCATGGTGTTACGGTTGAATCGAAAGTTGTTTCGGCACATCGCACGCCTAAGTTGATGATGGACTTTGCTAGCAAAGCACATAATCGTGGTATAAAAGTGATTATTGCCGGAGCCGGTGGTGCGGCACATTTGCCAGGTATGGTGGCTGCGATCACTCCACTTCCGGTAATCGGCGTTCCTGTTAAGTCGAGCAATTCCATCGATGGATGGGATTCCATCTTGTCGATATTGCAAATGCCTAACGGAGTTCCTGTAGCTACGGTCGCTTTGAACGCTGCCAAAAACGCAGGGATTCTAGCATTACAAATACTTGGTAGTCATGATGTTAAGCTACAAAATGCCGTTATCGAGTACAAGAAAGATATGGAGAAAGAAGTATTGAAGAAAAAGGTGGGATTATAGTTTCTTTCTGAACGAAATGGATATTGGGCGCCTTATGAACTAAGTGCCTAACTTGCAATTACTTGCAATGCTAATTTTTACAAAATCGTTTTATCTTCGCAGTATAAATTTTTAACAACAAACACATTATGAAATTAACAAAACTATTTCTTTTTGCTCCGATTGTAGCTATGATCGCTACATCATGTGTAAGCTATCAAAACACGTACCGTGTTTCTACGATTCCTGACACAAAACTATCAGTTCAAAGTTATTCTGTTGAAGTTGAGCATGATTTTTCTAAGCGTGTAACTGGAACTTCTGGTTCTCGCCGTTCAGTAGACGAGGCTCGTAACGAAGCTTATTATGATGCAATCGTTTCAAATCGCGTTGACGTATTAGTAGATCCAATCTACGAAATCCAAACTACTGCGAAAGTCTTGATTTTCGGTGGTAAGTCGACTGCTAAAGTAACAGGTTTTGCAGGTTACTATAAAAATCCACGTAGCCAAGCAGAAATCACTGCTGCTAACGAAGCTAAAGCTAAAGCTAACGCAGATGCCGCTAACGCAGCAGCATTGGCAGCTCAACAAGCACGTTTGAAAATGTTTGAAGAGTTCGCAGCTCAACCAGCTGTAGCTAAAGAAGAAGCTAAAACAGTTATCTTGAACAACGTAACTCCAGTAGTTTGTTGCGGTGGTTGCTCAACTGGCAACAACAACAATACAACTTCTAATGTAACAGGTGGAACGCAAGAAGCTCGCACGATCGTTACTACTCCAACTTTATCTGATCGTTTCAACACCTTGATGGGCGGTCCTGAAGGAGCTGCAGTAGTTACTACAGAAACTAAAGAAGACGGAACAGTGGTTACTGTTTCTTCTCCTTCCTCTTCAACACCATCTTCAGCAGCTGCTAAATCAAAAAGTCTTTTGAATAGCTTCATCGGTAAGATCAAGTCTTTCTTTAAGCATAAATAATTTTTTCTAGTTAAAGTGAAAGCCTCTTCTATCTTGGAAGAGGCTTTTGTTTTAATAGCCCATTATAATTTAATCTATACTATATGCGCTCCTTTTTATACAATACATTTATTCTATTCATACTCCTCCAAACAAGCCTATCCACTGCTTTTGCAGGAACCTCTAGCCTAAAACTAAATGTAACACTTGAGAAAAGTGAAATTAAAAAAGGAGAGTTTACAGTCGTACATTATGAATTGAGTGGTAGCGACCGTGACCTACTAGGAGCCTCCGTAAGTCTGCAAGGCTTCAAATTAGTATCCAATAAAGGATATGAAATCCTAACACCAGATTCTAGTATTACTTATGTTTTTCAGGTTTTAAAATATAACAAACCCGTTCTTACTAAGTCATTTACAGTTTATATCATCAGCGAAGGGAAAACACTTTCAGTCGACCCAAACATTTCAGAGAACCTTCGTTCAGAACAAATACTAGCGGCAAGTAATCAAAGCCAAACAGAGAAATCAATCAAAAGAGGACGCCCGAAATCATTACGATTAAACATCGATTTAGATCGTTCAGAAATCAGTAAAGGAGATAGCGCACTATTACACTACCGTTTAAATGGAAAGGCGAAACATCTCGCCGGGGCCTATATTATGGTCGACGGAGCAAAATTAACAGATACAAGAGGCGTCATTACCTTACATACTGATTCATCGAAGCTATACACCTTTGAAGTTCGCAAGAACGATATATTACTTATCAAAAAGCAAGTATCAATAAGCATTATTGAAGACAAACCAGTAGAAAATTTAATGGCTGAAAGTGCCAATGCAAGAAATACGCAAGCTTATTCGACAAAGACTAGAACATCCTCTATTTCTTCAAATAACAGCGTTGCTCCTACAGAAGATAATTCAGCTTCGGCAAATAAAGAATCTGACGGTCGATTCAATATCATCGGTGGCGGAAAATATCTCACCTATAGTGGGAATACCAATAGCTCTTCCTCGCATTTTATTATTCAAGTAGGCGATGCAATTGCAAGCAACGACCCTAATTTAAAAAACACTACTTACCTAAAAGCACAAGAACAGTTAGAAGTTCCTTTTGAACAAGGTTCAACGCTTGCAGAAGATGTGTTTTATTTTGAAAACATACGTATCGTACAACGACTTACTCCTGTTGATTCTTTACTCAATCCCATCGTAAAAAACACTTGGGGAAGCGTTTATAAAATCGAATATGAACTAGAAAATTATAGCCTGCAAGACAAGGTGATTAATTTCTTAACGCTCAGCGATTTCATGTTAGATAAAAATGATAACCCTCGTGCATATATCAACCAAACAAAACTCTTGAACAGTTGGAGTTGCGACAAAAGTGAAATGCCTGAAAGCATACAACTACGATTGAAGAATAGTAGCACAAATATGAGGGCTCGTTGCATTTTGAAAAACAATCAGCTAAACGGACCAGACAGTCTTTCCTACGGCAATTGGCAATTTCTCCGTCAGCTAACTTATCTTGGTAAAAACAAAAATCAAGAAGTAGTCGATAATGCCTTACTCCTTAAATGGTCGAAGCTCCCAATAGGCGCCCAAACAAAAAAAACGATTTCTTACGCTTATGGTTTCACAGGTCAAGGAAAAGTTGATTTGGAGCTTATTAATACCTCGATTCATTTTATAGAATCAGTTCTTTATTTTAATATGGGCGCAAATCAAGTAAGTACCAAAATTTGGAAACTAGAACGCAAGAAACTAGCGGAGATGAAGCCAAGCTTAGAACATATTGAATTAATCGGACATACAGATGCGAAGGGAAATGCCGTAAGTAATATCAGGCTTTCGAAATTACGTTGTCTTGGTATCAAACTTCTAATGATTGCTGAAGGCGTAGATAAAAATATAATCAGCATTAAGCCAATGGGCGAACAAGAGGCAGATCAAAGTAGCGTGTCACGTAAAAAAGGTAGAAGAGAAGATCGCAAAGTAGTGATTCATTATTTCGTGAATCAGCAAGCACAGCGATAATTCGGTCGACTACTCTGCATGCCCTGGCAGTACTAGACAACTGTCTTGCGTCAGCAAAAGCGTATCGGCAACAATATTTACTTTTTCAAAAGGAAGTGTTGGCTGACCAGCATTCACCCAAGCCGTATACCATAAGGAGGACAACGCATGAATCGCACTCCGGTAGCGCCTTTCCACCATCCCATGCATCGCTTCCTCATAAGCACGTGCATAGACAGGATTGATCACTCTTTGTAAACTCTGCCCTTTCTTTGCAATCGTATATAGCTCCTCCTCGCCTAGACTTTTACGCACCAACATCTCCATCAAGAACACCGTATCAAGTAAACGATGACTCTCCAGGACCGCTTCCCATATGAAGCTTTGTGGATCGTCGATATAATTGACTGTAGGAACGAAATTCGAATATTGCCCGCCGCTCAACTCAGGAATACGACTTTCCCAAAAAGCATGAATCCCTTTCTGGCCAGTCTTTTGCCCATTATAATTACTCGTCGTATGTAAAGGCACATGCGCATCTCCGACATAATGTCCCAAATCTGCAGCAGCTTTTAAAACACCATTCATGTCGTGCGCTTCAAACATCTTTTGTAGATGTAAATAACTCCAATACACCTGAAAAGGGACAATGCCATGTGCTTTCAAGGTGTCCATCGAAAAACTATCGCAAGCCGTTTTCCAATTTTGGGGTAAACAGACTTCCCCTGATTCATTTTCATAATGATCTAAATCGATATAATGTCGTGCAGCCTCTTCGGCTAAAAGATAGCGCCGCTGATCCGCATCCACCGCATGTCGTGTTAGATAGTCTGCATTCGTTTTAAACAAAGGCAACATGGCTTCAGGCAGACAAAACACTGCATAATAATTAATATGCCGATGTCCCCAAAAACCCCATGGAATAGCCGCTTTCGCGACTACCATCACAGTAAAAAGAAAATCGAACAAGAAAAAAAGCAACACTCGTTTCAACATATACTAATAACGAGCGAGCCAAGCGTTTTCGTATAACTAGTCGTCTAATTTTGTAACGCCACCACTCACGATAAACTTCATCGCTTCGGTAGAAGTGATGCCCGTGATAGGTGTAATACTGGTGCGCGGAACAATAAGTACAATACCTGCAAAGCTATAGGACATCGGACAGTAAACAGCCACTGAATCTTTGGTGCCGATATCTTCTAAATCGTCTTGCGTTAGAAAACCCATGCGTTGAATCTGACTCTCTTTATCCATCATCACTAGAACAGGCTTGTTAAACCGTTTCTCTTCGCCAGCAAAGGCTCCGATCAAATCTTTGATACTACCATAAACCTGTTTCAACAATTTACTACGACCAATTAAGGCCTCCATGGCTATAATCAACTTATTGAAAAGGAAGTTGTACGAAAAATAGCCCATCAAAATAGTGAAGGCTACTACGACTAGAAACCCAATGCCATAAAGCCTTACATGAAACAACTGATACGACCATTCCCGCATCGGAATGATACTATCTACCATATTAAAGACCATCACAAGCGCATAGACTGTCAAGGCTAGTGGACCCGTAACCAGTAGGCCACGTAAAAAATAATTTAACAAGCGTTTGGTAGTCATGTGAATCGGGATAATTTTGTTGAACCAATGCAAAAATACCTTTTACTAGTCCTTTTACTATTACCATTTTCTTACTCTTTTGCACAAACGCATTGGCAAGACTCCATTTTACTACACCAAGCCAACCCATCTAGTCAAGGTAAAGGATGGCAGATGGAGATTAGTTGCTTCGGAGGGGGGATTTGGAAGCATACGCCGAAATTCAAATCAGATCATAGAGGCACAGACATTGGTGCGGAGGTAAATATCCTTAGACAAACCTTTGGTAATAAGGCTTGGAATGCAACGTATCATTATCCGCGCGTTGGTTATACCCTTTTATTCAATCGCTTCCCGAACGTCAATCAGCTTGGTTATGCATTTGGTATTTTAGGCACTATTCAATTACCTATTTATCGGGGTGATAAGTTGCAGGTGCACCTCGGTCTTTCAGATGGTTTAGCGTGGCTTAGTAATAAATATGAGGCGACGGTGGATACTAATCGTAATGCGATTGGTTCGCATATTAATGAAGTGACTTCTGTTAAATTAGTGTTGAGCTATGTCCTCTCAGAATATGCAAGTGTTAAATGGAATACCGGTATCACCCATTTTTCGAATGCGCGCTATCAGACCCCAAATTTGGGCATTAATATCATCACTACAGGCTTGAGTTTGAATTACGCTATCGCAGATATGCCAGCGAATTATCGTCCCTTAAAAGTGGGTAAAGTAGACAAAACTTGGAAGAAGGAATTTCGCTTTGGCTTTGGAAGAACAGAGTTTTTAGTTCCGAACGGACCAAAATGGAATATCTATGTTCTTTATGGCGGATTAAGCAAGCAATGGAATTCAGTCCATCGTTTTAGAATTGGCTTAAGAGGAGAATATAATGCTGGGGCTGCATGGACGAGTAAATTTTTCTTTCCCCAAGAATATAAAGTACTTGAAAACGCGAGCACTTTTGCGTTTCAAGTAGGAGAAGAATGGTTGATTGGCAAATTCGGAATCGTAGGGAACCTAGGCTACTACTTACATCAAGGTTTGGATCCGCAAATGGCGATTTATCAGCAGCTGGGCATTAATTATCTACTGTGGCGTTCAGCGAGTACTGGCAGAGAACTATTTGGAGGCATTATGATGAAACATCACTTAGGCATAGCGCAATACCCAGAGGCGACTATTGGATGGAGATTTTAAGTGCTTGCAACAGATTTAATCGCAGCAAACTCCTCTCCTTTTTGTCGAAGCTCCGCTTCCAAATCAAAATCGTCTTGCAGTCCTAACCAAAATTGAGGCGAATTGCCAAAAAACAAGGAAAAACGTATGGCGGTATGCTTTTCAAGCTCCAAACCGCGCTTTTCGTATCGGATAGACACAAAAAAAGCCGAACTTTGCAGTTCGGCTTTCAATATCAGTATAAGATGAAATTACTTCAATGCAGTTTCATCAGAAACAGTCAATTTCTTACGGCCTTTACGACGACGTGCAGCTAATACACGGCGACCGTTTGCAGTTGACATACGCTCACGGAATCCGTGTTTCTTTTTACGTTTCTTGCTATGCGGTTGGAAAGTACGTTTCATGACCTTTTGTTATTAATTCGATTGGGAGTGCAAAGATACGAGTCAATTTCAATTATGCAAACCTTTCAGCGAAAATTTTTAATCTTTTTTTTAATCCCCGCTAATAAAACCTCCTAAAAGACCGCCCAGACCGCTATTTTCCTCTCTACGATGGCCAAAAGAAGCTGCGGATGCAATTCGATCTGCCAAGCGACTAAACGGTAAACTTTGCAAATAAACCTTCCCTGGTCCGCTTAAAGTAGCTAAAAAGAGTCCTTCTCCGCCAAATAGAGCATTTTTGAAGCCCCCTACAAACTTAATATCATAATCTACCGTCTCTTCCATCCCTACCAAACAGCCCGTATCGATGCGTAAAGTCTCTCCTGGCAGCAAAATCCGCTCGATAATGGTTCCTCCGGCATGAATAAACGCCATTCCATCTCCCGTAAGACGTTGTAGGATAAACCCTTCTCCGCCAAAAAATCCCGCTCCTAGACGCTTCGTAAACGCAATTTCAATGTCAATTCCGTTCGCTGCACATAAAAACGCATCCTTCTGACAAATAAAGTTGCCGCCTACCCGCGCCAAATCAATCGGAATAATCTTCCCAGGATAAGGTGCCGCAAAGGCTACACGTTGCTTATGATGACCATTATTCAAGAAAGAAGTGATAAAGAAGCTGTCGCCCGTTACCATACGCTTCAAGCCACTGAAAATCCCGCCTCCGGTAGACGTTTGCATTTGAATCCCCTCCTCCATATAGAGCATGGCTCCTACCTCGGCACGGACAATCTCCTGCGGATCTAATTCAACCTCTACCACTTGGATATCGTCGCCAATAATCTGATAATCAATTTCGTGTGAACGCATATATTATTTTTTATAGGTCAAATTTACAAAGCTTAGAACATTTCAAGTGTTTTTTTGTTAAAACGTTAACAAATTAAAAACGTAGGAAACTTTTTTAATAACAAAAGTTTTCTGAGTTTTGCGCCGCAATTCAATCATGGAAACAAGAGATCGCATTTTACAGGAATCCTGGCACCTCTTCTTCGCCTATGGTATCAAAACGATAACCATGGATGATATTGCACGTCATTTAAGTATTTCCAAAAAAACACTCTACGAACACTTTGAAGATAAAGATGCTTTAGTCACAGCCGTGTTCAAAGCTTTCATCGAAAAGATTCAGCAAGAGGTAACCGCCTTCAAAACAACCTGCAAAGATGCTATAGAAGAACTAATCAAAGGTTCGGAATATATGGGCACGGTCATGAAGAATGTCAACCCAGCT
This sequence comes from Chitinophagales bacterium, assembly GCA_026461075.1. GTDB lineage: Bacteria > Bacteroidota > Bacteroidia > Chitinophagales > CAIODY01 > JAHEYX01. The sequence continues at coordinate 20,860 of JAPJNH010000041.1, read as the reverse complement.
ACCTTTGTCGACCTTCGGAAACACTACCCCAACGCATGGACGCTCTTTCATGAAAACCACAAAGGTTTTATGATCAATAGCATTCGTGAAAATTTGGAACGTGGTATCGCGCAAGGATTGTATCGTCAGGGACTCGATTTAAACATCGTTGCTTTAAGTCGACTTTTTGAAATTGAGATGTGCATGGATCCAGAGAAATTTCCGCAACGACAATTTAATATCGATAAAGTGCAATTGACTAGCATGGATATTTTTATGCATGGCATCAGCACCTTGAAAGGACATAAACTCATCAACAAATACAAAAAAATCTACGAAGATGAATAAAAACCAAATCAAAACAGGTTTAATGATGGCCCTGTTGCTTTTCGGTTTTGCTTCGCAAGCACAAACAAGAATGGCACCGCTTACGGACGCCTTCACGGTGCAACAAGCAATCGAATATGCATACGGACATTCAGCAAACATTAAAAATGCCTTATTAGAAGAGGCAATCACCACAGATAAAATAAAAGAGTTCCGTGGTGCGGGCTTACCTCAAGTAAAGCTTAACGGCGACATGAAATATTTCATGGTTGTGCCTACTTCCGTTGTTCCTAACTTCTTCAACCCTGCAGGAGGTTTGATGGCCTTGAAATTCGGTACCACCTACAATACATCTGCCGGAGCATCTGCTTCCTGGTTAGTAGCTGACGCGAGTTATTTCTTAGCATTACAAGCGCAAAAAGAATTAAGCAGCTTAATGCAATATAGTACTACACGTTCTAAGACCGAAGTCGCAGAACAAGTTAGCAAAGCCTATTTCACGGTATTAATCAGCGAAAAGAAAATGGAGTTGTTGAACGCAAATATTACGCGTATCAATAAAATTCTAAACGAAACACGTGCTGCCAATGAACAAGGTTTGGTAGAAAAACTAGATGTGGATCGTATTCAAATCGCTTACGTGAATTTAGTAACGGAGCAAACTAAAGTAGTTGAGTTATTAGAGTTAGCTCGTGGCGCTTTAAAATTCCAGATGGGCTATAACGTCTTGGGCAAAATCACTTTAAGCGATACGCTAAGTGATGCACAATTGAATAGCTTGAACTTGTTAAACGAAACCTTCGACCCAAGCAAGCGTGTTGAGATTAAACTATTAGACAAGCAAATTCAATTGACACAAATGCAATTGAAAGCACGTAGCCTAGCATGGATTCCAAACATCGCTGCCTATAGCTCACTTTCTGCCGCTCGACCTTCTAACACATTCGACGCCTTTGATCGCGTGAAGTATTACCCTACTGCATTGGTAGGTATAACTGTGAATGCCACCTTATTTGATGGTTTGCAGAATCACTACAAAATGGACCAAGTCCGTTTACAAATTCAACAAGCGAAAAACACGCGTGAGCAAGCAGAGAACGGCCTACAGTTGGAAGCCTTAAATGCGCGTACTACCTTAAGCAACGCCTTATTGAGTGTTCAAAGTCAGAAATCAAATTTGATTATGGCTGAAGATGTCGCTCGCGTAACGAAAATCAAATATCAACAAGGTGTGGGAAGCAGCTTAGAAGTAATGAATGCTGAAACATCTTTGAAAGAAGCGCAAACTAACTATTTAAGTGCATTGTACGACGCCTACATGGCAGGTGTTACTTACAAAAAAGCAATGGGCTCTTTAATTCCTTAATCAACAACCAAACTCATTAAATATTTCATCATGAAAAAAATCCTCCTTATAATCACAGCCGTCCTCGGTATCTACGCATGTGGATCGAAGCAAGGTGGCGATAAAAAAGCTGAATTGGCAAAATTGCAAGCAGAATACAAAACGCTTGGCGATAAAATCCAAAAGCTTCAAGACGAATTAGCAAAGACTGATACAAGCGCTGCTAAGAAATCTAAGTTAGTACAAATCATGCCTGTTACTTTGGTTGAGAATGCAGAACATTACATCGAAGTACAAGGTAACGTAGAAGCTGAAGAAAATTCTTTAGTAGGTACTCGTCAGCCTGGCGTAACCATTGCACGCATTTTGGTAAAAGCAGGTGACAATGTAAGAGCGGGTCAAGTATTGGCTGAAGGCGATGCTTCTGCAATGGAATCTAGCTTAGAGCAAATGCAAGTGCAATACAATTTAGCGAAGACAGCATTTGAGCGTCAAGAAAATTTATGGAACCAAAAGATCGGTACTGAGTTGCAATACTTGCAAGCAAAGACGCAAAAGCAAGCTTTAGAGAAATCGATCTCTGCGATGGAAAAACAAATTTCTTACTCTAAAATCATTGCTCCTTTTGCTGGTATCGTGGATGAAGTAAAAATCAAAGAAGGTGAAATGAGTGCAGGTGGTATGAACGGTATCCGTTTGGTGAATCCTAATAAATTGAAAGTTAAAGCAAACGTTGCTGATCAATACATCAACAAAGTAAAGCGTGGCAACAAAGTTATCATTCACTTGAGTGAGAATGATGAAGAAATTACCTCTTCTGTAAGCTATGCTGGTGCTGTTGTGAATCCTGCTAGTCGTACTTTCAACGTAGAAGTAGCTTGTGCCAATGCTTTATTGAAACCTAACATGGTAGCGAGCATTCGTATCAACGACGCGGTATTCCATAAAGTTCCTTTCATCAGTCAGAATATCATCCAACAAGGTGAGAGCGGATCATTCGTATGGTTGGCCATTACAAAAGATGGTAAGAAAATTGCGCATCGTGTAGATGTAAAGACAGGAATGAGTTATGATGGTAATGTAGTCGTAAGTGAAGGATTGAAAGAGGGTGACGAAATTATCACTACTGGCTTTAGCGAGTTAGTAGAAGGTCAAGAAATCAAATTGTAATTAAACACAATACAAAGAAATGAAAAACGGATTCCCAATAACCAATTGGAGCATCAAAAACAGAACAGCTGTTTTCGTGATGACGATTTTGGTGACGATAGCGGGGGTAATGACCTATAATAGCATTCCAAAAGAACGCTTTCCAGACGTCGTTTTACCTACCATCTTCGTTTCCACTATTTATCCAGGCGCTTCTCCTGCCGATATCGAAAATACGGTAACGAAGCCTTTAGAAAAGAAAATCAAAGCAATCAGCGGTGTAAAGAAATTATCGAGTCAATCGATGGAATCGATCTCCGTGATTACCGTAGAATTTAACAGTAATGTATCTGTTGCAGATGCAAAACAAAAAGTAAAAGACGCGGTAGATAAAGCAACGGATATCCCTGCGGATGCACGTAAAAACCAAAACGTTCAAGAGTTCGACATTAGCGAAATGCCGGTGATGAATATCAACTTATCGGGCGACTATGACGCTGCACGTTTGAAAAAATATGCAGAGGAGTTGAAAGATAAAATCGAGATGAACAAAGAGATCACACGTTGTGATATCATTGGTGCCTTAGATCGTGAGGTAAAAGTAAGTTTGGACCTTTACAAAATGCAAGCTGCTTATGTAGGATTTACCGACATCGAAAACGCGCTCCGTTACAACAACTTGAACATTTCAGGTGGTGATGTAAACGTAGGTAATCTTCGTCGTACGCTTCGTATCACTGGTGAGTTTAATAAAGTAGAACAAATCCGCAATTTGATTTTCAAAGGCGGTATGGGCAACCAAGTACGCTTAGGCGACATCGCTGAAGTGACAGATGCTTTTAAAGATCGTGAATCCTATGCTCGTTTAGATCATAAGCCGGTTGTAAGCTTGAATATCATCAAACGTAGTGGTGAAAACCTTATCAACGTTGCAGAGAAAATCAAAGCAACAATCGCAGAAGAGCAAAAAACAACTTTCCCTTCTGACTTGAAAGTAACTATCACAGGCGACTTGAGCGTTCAAACACAAACGCAATTGAACGACTTGATCAATACCGTTATCTTAGGCTTCCTATTCGTAACCGTTGTATTAATGTTCTTCATGGGTGTTGAAAACGCTTTCTACGTAGGACTTTCAGTTCCTTTAAGTTCTTTGTTAGCTTTCTTATTCATGCCGAGTTTGCACTTTACCTTAAACGTAATTGTGTTATTCTCTTTCTTACTTGCACTTGGTATTGTGGTAGATGACGCGATTGTGGTCATAGAAAACACCCATCGAATCTTTAATAAAGACAAAAACAAAACGGTATTACAAGCAGCGCGTGAAGCCGCTGGTGAAGTATTCTGGCCTGTATTCAGCGGAACCTTAGTAAATATCGCGCCGTTCTTCCCATTATTATTCTGGCCTGGTATCGCTGGTAAGTTCATGTCGTTCTTACCTGTAACGCTTATCATTACCTTGTTTGCGTCTTTGGTGGTAGCCTTCGTAATAAACCCTGTATTTGCAGTAGCCTTTATGAAGCGCGATCATGACAGTAAAAACGATCATGTCAGCAAATACAAAAAGACTTTCATCGTATTAGGTATTCTTGCCTTGTTGTCGTATGTATTCAGTGGTGGTAACAGCACAGGAATTGGAATGGGTAATTTCTTCCTATTCACTATCGTTTTGTTGTTAGCAATTCACTATGCAATCAATCCGATGATTCATCGTTTCCAAGATGGTTTCTTGCCTAAATTAAGAAACGGCTATACCCGTTTAATCACTAAAGCCTTATTAGGTCGCCGTCCGATTTATATTTTCATCGGAGCATTTGTAATGTTGTTTGTGAGTGCGTTCTTATTGTTCGGATTGCGTCCACCAGAAGTAAGCTTCTTCCCAAGTGGCGATCCAAACTTCACCTATGTAAGCTGCGAATTACCTACTGGAACGGATTTGAACTATACTGACTCTTTGACAAAATTATTAGAAGAGAAAGTATATGAGTCGATTAAGAACGATACAGATATCGTAGAATCGGTTATCACGAATGTGGCTATCGGAGCCGGCGATCCTCGTCAGCCTGATCGTACGCCGCAATCACACAAAAGTAAGATCACGGTTGCTTATAAAGAATTCGAACACCGTCATGGTAAATCGACTTCTGATGTATTGAATAAAATCCGTGCAAATGTGAAAGAGGTGGCTGGTGCAACTATCACTGTTGAACGTGATATGGGTGGACCTCCAACTGGAAAACCAATCAGCATTGAAATCAGTGGCGACAACTTCGATTCCTTAGTGAATTTAAGCGCAATGGTAAAAAAAGCAATTGACAATAGTGGTATCAAAGGGATCGAAAACTTAAGAAGTGATTTGATTTTGAATAAACCAGAATTGACGGTTGTGATCGACAAAGAAAAAGCACAACGTGAAGGCTTAAGTGTTGGTCAGGTAGGTTCTATTTTATTTGCAGCTTTGAATGGAGATCGTAATCCATCTAAGATGCGTGATGACGACGATGAAGTACCTGTCAACGTTCGCTTAGCGAAAGAATATCGTTCGAAGCCGGAAGATTTGATGAATTTGATTATCGCTTTCCGTGATATGAATACGGGTCAGTTCAGACAGATTCCTTTATCTTCTGTAGCGAATGTGAAGTTCAATAATAACTTCTCTGGTATCAACCGTAAGAATCAGAAGCGTGTGGTAACCTTAGGTAGCTCGGTAACGAACGGCTTTAATGGAAACGCAATCAATGCTTCTATTGCAGGTGTATTGGCAAATATCCGTACGCCGCAAGGTTATGAAATCAAGCAAACAGGAGAACAAGAAGATCAGAAGGAAACCTCTAGTTTCTTATCGGTAGCCTTCTTAGCAACTATCGCTTTGATGTTCGTTATCATCGTAATCCAATTTAACTCTACGTCGAAACCATTGATCATCTTCAGTACGATTGCATTTAGCTTTATCGGGGTATTCCTAGGCTATTTCATTAGCGGTGATCCGATGGTCATTGTAATGACAGGTGTTGGTGTCATGGCCTTAGCGGGTATTGTGGTGAAGAATGGTATCATCTTGATTGAATTCATCGACGAGTTGAAACATCGTGGTATGCGTACTCGCCAAGCGATTATCGAAGGTGGAGCAACGCGTATGACGCCAGTATTATTAACGGCTTCGGCAGCTATCCTAGGATTGATTCCGTTAGCAGTAGGTGTGAATATTGACTTCGGAGGATTGTTCACACACTTCCGTCCGAACATCTATTTGGGTGGTGAGAGTGTTGCCTTCTGGGGACCATTAGCATGGACAATCATTTATGGTTTGTTTGTTGCTACCTTCCTAACCCTAATCGTAGCTCCTTGTTTATACTTGATGCGTTACCGTTTAAAATTACGTCAGCAACACCGTGTGCTCCGTAAGAAAATCGCTGCTGGCGATCCAGACCTAACAATTCATATTTAAGATTTAGTTTTTTTTAGTTTTAGTGCACGAAAAAGCCGTATCTGTTAAAGGATGCGGCTTTTTCAATTTTTAGATTAACTTCACCATACTAAATATAATAAAATGGCTGCTGTTCCTATCATCCTTTTGGCGCTCGGTTTGATCATCTTATTCACCGGCTTATTTTCTGTTCAACAAGGCACGATCGGTGTCGTGACGATGTTTGGTAAGTACCGTCGCACCGTACAGCCAGGATTGAACTTTAAGATCCCTATTTTAGAAACTGTATTCAAAAGAGTGAGTGTGCAGAATCGTTCTGTCGAATTAGAATTCCAAGCGGTAACGATTGATCAAGCGAATGTATATTTCAAGTCAATGTTATTGTATTCCGTTTTGAATACAGATGAGCAGACCATTAAGAATGTTGCATTCAAATTCATATCGGAGCGTGATTTCATGCAAGCGCTCGTACGTACAATTGAAGGAAGTATACGTGCCTTTGTTGCTACGAAAAAACAAGCAGAGATTTTGACCTTGCGTGGAGAGATTGTAGAATATGTGAAAGATCAGATTGATCATATCTTAGAAACATGGGGTTATCATTTGCAAGATTTACAAATCAATGATATCACTTTCGATGACGCGATTATGGCGAGTATGAGTAAGGTGGTGGCTAGTAATAACTTGAAGGCGGCGGCTGAGAATGAAGGACAGGCGCTTTTAATCACTAAAACTAAATCTGCGGAAGCAGAAGGAAATGCGATCAAGATTGCTGCCGAAGCCGAACGTACCGCAGCACAACTACGCGGACAAGGCGTAGCTTTATTCCGTGAAGAGGTAGCTAAGGGTATGAGTCAGGCTGCAGAACAAATGAAACAAGCCAACCTTGATACTAATGTAATTTTATTCAGTATGTGGACGGAAGCAATCAAGAACTTCGCTGAATACGGAAAAGGTAATGTTATATTCTTAGATGGTAGTGCAGAAGGCATGCAAAAAACCATGAAGCAATTGATGGGTATGATGCAAATGGAATCTTCTAGCACAAACGACAATAAGAAGGCTTAAGCGTTCAAGCTAAAATCATCGGCATCGCGCCAGAACTGATAGGTACGACGAATATGAACGAGCTTCTCTAAAGAGAGTTCCGCATAAAGCGTCGTCTCTATGTGCGCAGCTTCATTTAATTTTTCACCGAGCGGAGAGATAATCGCAGAATCACCGCTGTGGTAAATTTTATTGGCATCCTCTCCTACTCTGTTACAAGCCGCGACGTAAGCGATATTTTCGATAGAACGCGCTGCAAGAAGTGTTTTCCAGGCGAGGGATCGACGTTCAGGCCAGTTGGCCACTACTAACAACAGATCGTATTCTCCGCGATATGGCTCGGTGGAATGCACTCGATTACGGCACCAAACGGGGAATCGTACATCATAACAGATGACAGGTCGGATATTCCAACCTTTGTATGGAATGATTAGTGATTCTTCCCCAGCAGTATAGGTAAGGTGTTCATCACTCAAGCGGAACAAATGTTTTTTAGAATAGGAATGCACCTTTCCGTCAGGAGAAACCCATAAAAATGTATTGTAATATTTTTCTGCGTGTTGTGTAATCAAGCTACCACAAATAACGACATTTTTTGATTTTGCTAAACTTTGCATCCACTGAAAGGTCGTTCCATCAATGCTTTCAGCGAAAGCATTCGCATTCATTGTAAAACCTGTGGTGAACATTTCGGGAAGAACAATGATATCAGTATTCGTATCGCAAGCGAGGATTTTCTCTTCAAATATTCGTCTATTCTCTTCGGGATTTTCCCAAACAAGATCTGATTGTAGAACGGCAATTTTCAAAACTTCCTGTATCATGCATTGAAATATTTAAGCAATCGTTCAGCAGCTGCTTGTAAAGTTTCTTCCTTCTTCGCGAAGCAGAAGCGAATAAATTTATCATTCGAACCATTTTTATAAAACGCAGAAACAGGTACTGTAGCGACACCCGCTTCAATTGTCAATTTTTTGGCGAAGTCTAAATCGTTCAAATCAGAGATAGCAGAATAATCCACCACCTGAAAATAAGAACCTTTACTTGGCGTAAACGTAAATGGGAGATCTTGAATCAAACTTAAAAAGTAATCTCGTTTCTGCTGATAGAAATTAGGCAAGGATTCGTAGTGAGCGGGGGTCTGCATATATTCCGCCAATGCATGTTGAATCGGCGTATGCGTGCTAAATACATTGAATTGATGTACTTTTCTAAATTCCTTCGTGAGTTCTTTCGGAGCGATTACATAACCCACTTTCCATCCCGTTGCATGAAAGGTTTTTCCGAATGAATAAATAGCGAAGCTGCGTTCTGCGAGCTGTGGATGACGGAGAATGGATACTGTTTCTTCACTATCAAAATAGATATGTTCGTATACCTCGTCGCTCATCAAAATGACATTAGTATCTTTTACCAATTGATAGAGTTGCGCTAAATCAGATTCTTCCCAAACAGTCCCTGTCGGATTGTGTGGTGTATTGAAAATAATCATTCTAGTTTTCGCATTCATATACTGCGACATCTCGTGCCAAGGAATGCGATAGGAAGGTCCTTTGAGAGGGATACTTACCACCTTTGCTCCCGCAAGTTCGATTGCAGGAATATAGCAATCGTAGGCAGGTTCGAAGACAATCACCTCGTCTCCGGGATGTACCACTGCTGTAATAGCCGCGAAGATCGCTTCGGTAGCACCTGGTGTTACGGTGATATTATCATCGGCGCTTAGTTGAATGCCGTAGCGACGCATACACTTTGCAGCAATTGCCTCACGCAAGGCAGGAACGCCTGGCATTGGCGCGTATTGATTCAAGCCTGCCTTATATTTTTCACCAATTAGATTTAATAAATTTTCATCTAAAGGGAAATCAGGGAAGCCCTGCGACAGGTTAATTGCTTGATGTTCAACAGCCAAGGATGACATCACTGTAAAAATGGTAGTGCCTACATTAGGCAACTTTGAGTTTATTTCAAATGGAATATCCTTCATGAGATTCGGTACTTCTGCAAATAATATTGTAAATTTAAAACTTAGTTTGATAAAGCAAAGAATGTCGAAAGAAGTAGCGTTTTTAAGTTATGATGGAATGACCGATCCTTTAGGTCAATCGCAGGTATTGCCTTATTTAAAGGGCTTATCAGCTGCAGGCTATTCCATTACCTTATTTAGTTTTGAAAAAGCAGAACGTTACGAAACAGTACGTGCTACGATAGAAAGTATTTGTCGAGAAGCGAATATTGATTGGCGACCGATGCACTATACCAAACAACCGCCAGTATTATCGACGGTATATGATTTGCTCCGCTTGAATCGTGCAGTGAAACGTGCACATAAGGAAAAGAATTTTGCACTACTGCATTGCCGCAGTTATTTAACTGCTCTGATTGGTAAAGGGATGAAGAAAAAGCAGGGTACGAAGTTTCTTTTCGACATGCGTGGATTTTGGGCCGACGAGCGCGTAGAGGGAGGAATTTGGAATATTAAAAATCCTTTATTCAATTATATCTACCAATTCTTCAAAAAACAAGAACGCAAATTTTTTACTGAAGCGGATCATACGATTTCCTTGACCTATGCCGGGAAAACATTATTAAGCAAATGGGAGTGGGAGAAAGCGCCGGCTCCGGTAGAAGTGATCCCTTGTTGTGTAGATACTGATTTATTCAACAGAAAAAATCTGAAGGAAGAAGAGATTAACGCTATTCGCAAACGCATACAACCTAACGAAGCTCCCTTGCTGATTTACGTTGGTGCTATTGGCACTTGGTATATGAGTAAAGAGATGTTAGATTTCTTTCAAGTGTTTTTAAATAAATTTCCGCTCGCGAAATTATTATTCGTTACGCAAGAGAATCCCGCTATCATTCATCAAGCAGCGATTGCAAGCGGTGTAGAAGAGTCGCGTATCAGCATTTATTCGGCACAACGTAAAGAAGTCCCTTACTATATTGCTGCTGCGGATAGTAGCATCTTTTTTATCCGTCCAAGCTTTTCAAAAAACGCTTCCTCTCCTACTAAACAAGGCGAGATAATGGCGATGGGAAAATCCATCATTTGTAATAGCGGTGTCGGGGATACAGCAGATGTAGTGAATAAATGGCATGCAGGTTGGGTTTGTGATACATTCACCACAGAAAAATATCAGCACATTGTAAACGCCTATGAATGGCCATTACAAGCTGATAACAGTACAGAGATTCGGGAAGGTGCTATTGAATTTTACGGTTTAACGGAAGGCATAAAACGATATACTAAAGTGTATCAAGAAATCTTGGGTGTATCATGAGTGAACAGAAAAAAATATTCTTCGTTGCAGCACATCGTCCGGATCGTTCGCCGTCACAGCGCTATCGTTTCGAACAATATTTCAGCATACTTCAAGCAAACGGATATAGCTTTAAATTGGCTTACTTAATCAATCAAGAAGATGATATTCGTTTCTACGGTGCTTATAGTCCGATTTTAAAGCTATTGTTATTATTAAAATTCTTTTCAATTCGACTTGTTCATGTTTGGCAGAGTCGTCGTTACGATTTTATTTTCATTCAGCGAGAGGCTTATTTCATTGGTGGTCCATTCTTCGAACGACTCTTTAAAATTTGGGGCAAGCCTTTAATTTTTGATTTTGACGATGCGATTTGGTTGCCGAATGTTTCGCAAGAGAACGCGAAATGGGGTTTTCTAAAATACCCTCAAAAGACTAGTAAAATCATTGCGCTCAGTGATACGATTGTATGTGGAAATGCTTATTTAGAGGGCTATGCGCGACAGTATAATTCATCAACGGTTTTAATTCCATCGACGGTAGATTTAGATTATTATCTTATCGATCGTAGCTTACGCGAGCCAGGGGTGGTATGTATTGGATGGAGTGGAAGCGGTACAACGGTTCCCTATTTTGATGAAATTGCACCGGCATTAGTTCGTTTGAAAGAAGAGTTTGGTAGCAAGATAAAATTCGTTGTTTATGGAGATCCAAATTACACGAATGAAGCATTAGAGATAAAAGGCATCCGTTGGTCGCCTGATACAGAAGTGGCTGTTATCAATCGCTTCGATATTGGCATTATGCCGATTCCAGATACAGAGTGGGCCAAAGGTAAATGCTCCATGAAAGGCTTACAATACATGGCCTTAGGCATTGCCACGGTGATGAGTGAGGTCGGAACGAACAAAGTGGTTATTCAAAATGGGGAAAACGGTTTCCTTTGCAATAGCCTAGATGATTGGTATCGCACCTTGAAAGTTATGATTGAAAATGCAAGTTTACGAGAACAATTAGGTGCAAGAGGCAGAAAAACAGTGGAGGACTCCTATTCTACTAAATCACAAGAAAAAGCGTTTATACAGTTATTTCGCTCTTAACTTTTTTCTTCTTCTGATACTGATCATTTATTAAATAAATAGCAAATACGAAGAATGGCATGCCAGGGATTTTATATCGCGCTAAGGCTCCGAAATTATAGCTACTTAGTCCAACCGCAGTTCCAAATATCAATGCAAATAGCATACAGAAGATCGTAAAGGGATCAGAAAACATGGTTCGGAAAAATCTTCTGATACCCGCTCTGTATAAGGTTCTCATGAAAAAAAAGAATACCAATAAGGACTCGACAGCTCCCAAAAAGATAATGGGCTTTCGAGCTTCCCAGATATAAGGTCTAAAGTAGGTTACATTTATCGCTAATGGAATTTTCTTCAAAAGTCCAGTAGTGCTGAAGTCCATCTCTCCCAAGGTATAACCCGAACCACCAGACATTTTAGCTTCCGCTTCATGCCAGGTCTGAAAATCCTCTAGGGTACCTTGAATATTTTCAAGCGAAAAACGGCCTAATTCATTTTTTAATATTGTAATAAGCACAAATGATAAGCCGATAGTAATTACAATTACAAAAGGAACCAAGAAAGTAAAAATCGCTTTCGACTTGATTTGATGTACATACGTAAAAATCAAGAAGAAGAATACCGCAGGAGTGAGGCTCATGAAAATATACGGCTTAATAAGTACTACCAAGGAAGAGGCAAGAAGCAAATAGATAAAATAAGCTAGCTTAAACTTTCTGTTTACGAAGATCTCGTATAGGTAATAGATAATAAAACAGGTTCCTCCGTAGGTAAGCGGATCTTTCAACACCCCACCGCCCCATACAATAACGGACGGAATAAAAAAGCAACAAATAATAATTGGTTTTGTGAGATGCGGATAACGTTGACGCATCAACAAAAAGAGTTTAAAACTTCCTGCAAACGCAAATAGTGCGAAAATGATTCCAATTGTTGTATACGTATGAAAGCAAGCAAAGGAGGCTATCGCAGCCATTTTGATGGCAGTTAATTCTGGCGTATTTAAAAAGTGACGCGAAGTCACAAATTGAATCATATCTCGTTTCAATCCAAAAGTACTCGATAGAAAGGTTCGATATTGATTCGAAGTGCTGAAGAACATTTTAAGGGTATAAACCGGATTATAGAAGATGGAATTATAGATCCCCTCGCTTCCTCCGTAATAACCTTGCACGTCGCCTCCTTGATAATAAAACTCGTAAATACTATTAATAAACAAAGATCCGCCTATCTTAAACCAAAAGGCGTACATCATCATTTTCATCACATACGGCTCCTCTTGGAAAGTTTTATTGACGAAAGAATTGAACCATCTATAAGCCAAATAGATATATAGTGGCGTGATTATAAAATCCATCCAACTAAAAAATAAAAAGCCTGTGATTAGTCCTAACATAACTTGGTATTAGATATCGTAGCTTAAATTAGGGCGCAACCATTTTTCTGTTTCCTCGATGGATTGACCTTTACGCTTAGTATAATCTTCTACTTGATCTTTATAAACCTTTCCTACGCCAAAATATTTCGCATCAGGATGCGCAAAATACCATCCTGAAACACTTGCTGCAGGGTACATGGCCAAGGACTCCGTTAGTGTGATGCCTGTCTTAGCTTCTGGATCCACTAAATCAAATAAAGTCAACTTTTCAGTATGATCCGGACAAGCAGGATAACCTGGTGCCGGACGAATACCGCGATAGTTTTCATGAATCAATTCATCATTACTCCATTCTTCATTCGGCGAATAGCCCCAATATTGCTTACGTACTTTCAAATGTAAGTATTCTGCTAAAGCTTCAGCTAATCGATCACCAACTGCTTTCAATAAAATCGATTGATAATCATCCAAACGTTCTTGCATTAATGCTGCGCGTTCTTCCAAATTAATTCCTGCGGTCACCGCAAAAGCGCCGATATAATCTTGCTTCCCTGATTCCTTAGGCGCGATAAAATCTGCCAAACATAAATTCGGCTCCCCTTTCGCTTTTACCATCTGCTGACGTACGAAATGTAAACGCTTCGTTTCATTCGTTCTTGGATCCGTCAACACCACATCATCGCCTTCAGAATAGGCAGGATAAAATCCAAAAGCTGCGCGTGCAATCAACCAATCATTCTCTATGATCTGATCTATTAGTTTCAAAGCGTCATTATGCAATCCTTTGGCTACTGTTCCCCATTCAGGGTGATTGAAAATTTCAGGATACTTCCCGCGAAACTCCCATGCGATAAAGAAAGGCGTCCAATCGATAAACGGAACGATATCACTAATCTTCACATTCGTAAAGACGCGTGCTCCTAATTGCGCAGGAACAGGTGCTTCGAAATTCGCCCAATCTGTCGTCCATTTATTTTCTCTTGCTTTGGCAATCGGAAGGAAATCCTTATCCACTTTACGTTGCAAGAAGCCTTCTCTTAAAGCATCATATTCAGTCTTTATTTGCGCACTTAATGGAGCGCTTCCTTCTTCACTCAATAAAGCAGAAACCACCGGCACACTTTTCGACGCATCCAAAACATGTATGACTGCATGATCATAAGCTGGTGCAATCTTAACAGCCGTGTGCATACGAGAAGTCGTCGCGCCGCCGATGAGTAATGGAATACGGAATTCTTGGCGTTTCATTTCGGAAGCGACATGCACCATCTCATCCAAAGAAGGCGTAATCAAGCCACTCAATCCGATAATGTCAACGTTCTCTTCTTTTGCTTTTTGAAGAATCTTATCAGCAGGCACCATCACACCCATATCAATTATCTCGTAGCCATTACATCCCAATACCACTCCTACGATATTCTTACCGATATCATGTACATCCCCTTTCACGGTAGCTAATAAAACTTTCTTCGCACTAGAAGTCGTATTATTATTTATTTTCTCTTGTTCGATATATGGATTGAGATAGGCCACCGCACGTTTCATTACGCGAGCGCTTTTCACTACTTGCGGCAAGAACATTTTACCCGAGCCGAATAATTCGCCGACCACATTCATTCCATCCATCAAAGGACCTTCAATTACTTGCAAAGGCGTACCGTATTTGACACGCGCATCTTCTGTATCTACATCGATATATTCTACTATACCATTTACGAGTGCATGCGTTAGACGCGATTCTACCACTTCATTTCTCCACGACTCATCCTTTACTAAGACTTTTCCTTTACTCTTAATCGTATCGGCATGTGCTACCAAACGTTCGGTCGCATCCGCGCTACGATTTAAAATAACATCTTCTACTAAAGTCAATAAGGTCGGCTCAATTTCATCATACACTTGAATCATCCCTGCATTGACAATTCCCATATCCATCCCTGCTTGAATCGCATAATACAAGAAGACAGAATGCATCGCTTCACGCACGACATCATTCCCTCTAAAGGAGAAAGAGATATTGCTCACCCCACCGCTCACCTTTGCCAAAGGCATTTTGGTTTTTATTTGACGAGTTGCTTCAATGAAATTGATAGCATAGTTATTATGCTCTTCAATTCCTGTCGCTACGGCAAATATGTTGGGGTCAAAAATAATATCTTGCGGTGCATAGCCTACGCGCTCCGTTAAGATCTTATACGCACGTTCACAAATACTCACCTTACGCTCGATAGTATCTGCTTGTCCTACTTCATCAAAAGCCATTACCACGACAGCAGCGCCATACATCAAGCACTTTTCAGCTTGTTCTACAAACTTCTCTTCACCCTCTTTTAATGAAATCGAATTAACGATTGCCTTTCCTTGTACACATTTCAAACCCGCTTCAATAACCGACCATTTGCTACTATCTATCATGATAGGCACCTTACTGATATTCGGTTCAGAAGCGATTAGATTCAAGAACTTGGTCATGGCTTGTTCGCCATCCAACATCCCTTCATCCATATTGATATCTATTACTTGAGCGCCATTTTCCACTTGCTGTAAGGCAACGGCTAAGGCTTCATCATATTTATCTTCCTTAATCAAACGTGCAAACATCTTCGATCCTGTCACGTTTGTTCGCTCGCCAATATTAATAAAATTCGTTTCTGGACGAACCACCAAGGGTTCTAATCCGGAAAGCCTAAGATATGGATGTATCGTATTCATGAATGATGTTGCAAAATAAGGATTTGTAAAAGACTTTTTCGCATGCATTTAAGCCTGCATCAATAAATCAGCTATTTATTGTGCTAGCACGCTTGGCAAGGGGCGTGGACTTAATTTAGCAAAATGAGTATTCATATGTTTTATATGTTCTGGCGTAGTACCACAACAACCGCCAGCAATATTAATCCATGCGTTTTGTGCCCATTCTTCCACCACGTTACACATATGTTCAGGTGTTTCATCATAACCACCAAATGCGTTCGGTAAGCCGGCATTCGGATAGCAAGAGACGCGGCAAGTAGCGATTCTGTTCAGCTCTTCAATATGTGAACGCATATCTTCTGCACCGAGTGCACAGTTGATACCTACTGAAAACGGCTTCGCGTGCGCAACAGAGATGTAGAAGGCTTCTAAGGTTTGTCCGCTTAATGTTCTACCACTAGCATCTGTGATGGTACCGCTGATCATAATGGGTAGTTCGATATCCTTTTCGTTAAAAACTTCTTTCGTAGCGAAGATGGCCGCTTTAGCGTTCAAGGTATCAAAAATTGTTTCGATCAAGATGATATCTACGCCGCCATCGATTAAGGCTGCAACTTGCTCTGCATAGGCACTCTTCACTTCATCGAAAGTTACGGCTCGATAGCCAGGGTTGTTTACATCAGGAGATAAAGAGAGCGTACGATTCGTAGGACCAACGGCTCCGGCAACAAAGCGGGGTTTATCGGGTGTTAGAGCAGAATATTCGTCGGCCGCTTCGCGCGCAATTTTTGCAGACAAGAAATTAATATCGTAGACCGCTTCTTCTAAATGATAATCCGCTTGCGCTATTTTCGTACCGGAGAAGGTATTCGTCTCAATAATATCAGCGCCAGCAGCCAAATATTCGCGGTGGATCGCTCCAATTATATCGGGGCGGGTGATACTTAAAAGATCATTATTGCCTTTTAAATCGCCTGTATGATTCAAAAAACGGTCTCCACGAAAATCCTGCTCCGTTAAATTATAACGCTGAATCATGGTCCCCATTGCACCATCTATGATCAAAATACGTTGATTTGCAGCATTTTCGAGCGATTGATAGGATGCTAAGTGCTTCATATAGGAGCCAAACGGCTTATTTTTGTCGTAAAATCGCCTAAAAAAAGGGATTTGACGGGTTAGAGAACAAAATTAATATTTAGGGACTGAAAAAAAATATTTTGATTTAGTTGCGCGTTATATTTTTTTATGTAGTTTGCTAAAGTCACAATTGATACAAAACGTATCAAAATATTGTAACAAAGAAAAAACATAAAACACGTAAACAATAAAAACTAAATATATGGCTGACAACAATGAAAAATTGAAAGCGTTAAAGCTGACAATGGAAGGTATCGAAAAAAAGTTCGGTAAAGGAACTATCATGAAACTAGGCGATACAGCAGTAGAAGCTACGGAAGCAATTCCTTCTGGTTCATTAGGACTAGACATCGCACTTGGTATCAATGGATATCCTAAAGGACGTATCATTGAAATCTACGGACCAGAATCGAGCGGTAAAACAACGCTTGCGATACATGCGATTGCAGAAACACAAAAGAAAGGAGGTATCGCTGCTATTATCGATGCGGAACACGCGTTTGATAAATTGTATGCGCAAAAATTAGGGGTTGATGTAGAGAACTTATTAATCTCTCAACCAGATGACGGAGAGCAGGCATTAGAAATCGCTGATAGCTTGATTCGTTCAGGAGCGATTGATATCATTGTAATCGACTCAGTAGCAGCATTGGTGCCAAAGGCGGAATTGGAAGGTGAGATGGGTGACAGCAAAATGGGATTACAAGCTCGTTTGATGAGTCAGGCGATGCGTAAACTAACCGCAGCTATTTCTAAATCAGGTTGTACTTGTATTTTCATCAACCAGTTGCGTGAGAAAATCGGCGTTATGTTCGGAAATCCAGAAACAACTACGGGTGGTAATGCCTTGAAGTTTTACGCTTCCGTTCGTTTAGATATTCGTCGTATCGGACAGTTGAAAGACGGCGATGTGATTCATGGTAACCGTGTGAAAGTGAAAGTGGTGAAGAACAAAGTGGCGCCGCCGTTCCGTTTGTGTGAATTCGATATTATCTATGGTGAGGGTGTAAGTAAGGTAGGTGAAATTCTTGACCTTGGTGTTGAATGCGGTGTGGTTCAAAAAAGTGGTAGCTGGTTCAGTTATGATTCTAACAAACTCGGACAAGGTCGTGAGAGTGTGAAATCATTATTGCTAGATAACCCTGAATTAGCAGACGAGATCGAGCGTAAGGTGAAAGAAAAATTGATGGCGGTGCCTGCTCCTGCAGCGCCTGCTGAATAGGTTTTGTAAGAATTAAGAATTGGTTTTAAAAGTCTCCTTTCAGCAATGAAAGGGGGCTTTTTTTATTTATAGCTTCGCCACCAAATCCGATAAGCTCAACCAAAATTTTTCTTCGGCATGTAAACGCGCGCACTCTTTTGTCCATACCGGTAAATACACTTGCGTATAAAGCTTGCTCCGGTAGTTAGTGCGATACAATACTTCTGCGTTGCTACGCAAAGCGGTCATGGTATTTTGAATCGGCGCCCAATCTGGAACGATTGCATTCAAATTATTTTTTAGCATTGCATCACTATTATCGAACTCCGCCAGCGCAGTTTGTTGCGAAGCCAATAAGGAAGCACTCGCTGCTTTTGTGGTGTCCAAAGTATATTGCGTTCGGAGGATAGGATCTGCTATGTTCTTCAAACAAACGTCTACAAGCTGCTTTGCGCGACGTACATTCGCCATTTCTCCACCAGGCATTCCTGTACTTTTATAAGAAGTCGTGATGTCCATTATGGTTTTAGCCTCCACTTCAATCAAGGCTTCTAATGAATCAATCCGCTTCGCTAAATCAATCAAAGACAGCGCACGGGTATTGATCAATTGCTTTTTAACCGGCATTCTTAAAGCAAATTTGCCACTATAATCTTGTGCATTGCGAATCCGTAAACCAGCCTCTTCCAAGCCTTGCTTTGTTTTATCCGACTTCATACGTTGCACCACCTTCTTGAAAAAATTGGTTTGTCCGTTTGTCGTAAACTTCGATTGTACCATTTCCCAACGACGTTTCATGACATCCGACATTTGCCATTCAGCAGAGTCGGCATACAAACTCTGTTGCTCTTGCAATTGCGCAAACAACTGATTATTGTATTCTGCCGCTACGGCTTCTTTATAATTACTCAGCGCACCTAGACTTGAATAATGTTTATCGAGCGATTGATTCCCTTTCTCAACAGAAGCTTTTCCAAAAAATTGAAAATAA
Source organism: Chitinophagales bacterium (assembly GCA_026461075.1). Classification (GTDB taxonomy): domain Bacteria; phylum Bacteroidota; class Bacteroidia; order Chitinophagales; family CAIODY01; genus JAHEYX01. The sequence goes on along the minus strand of JAPJNH010000041.1, from coordinate 1,840 downwards.
ATATATCCTGCTAAAAGAAGGATTAGGGCTGCGACTAAATACCAGCGATAAGCTGTCCATAAGGTTTTGAGCTTATCCATTCTAGTGTTTTTGGGCGTTTTTCGCTTGCTTGATTGAATCTATTTTTGCTTGTTCGGGCGAGCCATGATGTACTGCTTTACTGTTTGTAGTTGGCGTATCTTTAGCACGCGACTCTCCATTGCTCGTACCAGTACTTGCTGTCGTATGTGCTTCGTGAGAAGCAGTATCATTATTTTTCTTTGTACTACCCTGCCCTTCAGAACTAGCTTTGCAGCTAATCATTAAAAGGAATAACAAAGCCAGACTATTGTACTTGAATAAGCTCATTCGAAATTGTTTTAGTAGTAGTACTTATTTTTAGAAGATACGTTCCATTAGCCAATGCGGCTTTGTTGAAGGTAAATATGTTTTCGCCCGCCTGCGCTGTATTAGCAAATAGTTCTTTCACCAAACGACCTTGCAGATCATATAACGCAATATACACATACTCGGTACTAGCCATTTCAAATGTTATGCGACTAATATCTACAACGGGGTTTGGATAGACCTTTGCGCTAGTGCTCTTTGTCGCAAGTGAAGGTGTAGTTAACCAAGGATCATGAATTTCTGCAATCCATGTTTTCCAGGTATTAGAACCAGTTCCGTACATGCCATTCATCCATACAGAAGGTGTTGCGCTGGAATGATCACGCGTCATACCCGTATAATCACCCCAACGTTCTTTGGTAGTGCTGGTATAAGAGACATAACTCGTACTGCTCTTTACTAAGGTGGAAGCCGACCAGTTCATATTCACATCGCAGTGCACTGCACGCATTTCGGGATAGATATTAGCCGCACTTCTACCGAAGCCAATCATCACAGAAGGGTCTGTCACAACGTTCGTATAGGCTGCCACAGAGGGATAAGAATAATCATAGCCACTCAATCCGAATGTAGAACTCGTATTTTTCTTTGTAGCTACATCAAATCTATTATAATTTATTCCATTATATCCGTTAGTATAATCCGAGTGAAAAACAAAGTGAACAATTCCATTCAAATAAAAGCCAGACAAGGTGCGACAATCGCCATTATCCAATAGACAAGAAGAGCCCTGTTGCGCTGCGTCTCCGGCTGGAGAATAGCTCGTTGTCGAAATGCTATAACGCAAGAGTTGTTCATTGCTTGCAGTCATATCGTCCGTCAAGTTATAAAAATCAAAGCTGGAGGCGCCACCAGATTTTGTAGCAACCAGATAACAACCTGGTCCGTAAGTACCACCTGTACCATACGACACTGGCAATAAAGTAAACGGACTACCGGGAATATTATGCCAGTACTGCCAATTCAGAGAAGCGCCGCTATATCCATTATTCTTTTGAATCTGATAGAGAATAGATTCCGCATAGCTACCTTGGTCGTCGAAGCAATTGCCGGAAACATAGAATTCGTTCGTAGAGATGGCTGTCTTCGGGTAATCAAACCAAGTGCCTGCAATCAAATGTCCACTTATCTTATAGGTCCACCACCCTTGCGTTGGATCGTTTGTTTTAGAAAATCCCAGTAACAAATATGAATTAGCAGAAGCACCAGAACATTCTTGTGCAAAGAAAATGAAACGGTCTTGCGCTGGGTCGTATACGACATTTGGATCGCAGACATCAGTGATGGAAGGGTCGTTAAAGAAAGTAACGATATCGTTAAAATATAAGGTGTTTCCTGCTTTGTCATCCACCTCTATGGTGGTATTGGCCACACTGATAATCATCCCTCCGTTAGATATAGCGAGGTGATTGTCCATAGGAGAATGTCCGTTATTGGAGTTGCCTGCAAAATT
>JAPJNH010000003.1 GCA_026461075.1 Chitinophagales bacterium | reverse complement strand
TGTGTGTTCTTTTCACCTGTAGGAGGGTAAAAGAGAAAAAAGGTCTTCCAATTGGAAGACCTTTTTTAATTAAGTCCCGAATATTCGGGATAAAAATTAAGGATTAAAAATTAGAAGGCTTAGATCGAAAGATCTCGACTTTAAATTGAATATTACATTTTTAATAGAATCCCCTTACAGTAAATGTTTGAACGAAAGTTTTCTAAAGTTAGATCGAAAGATCTCGACTTTAAATTAATACCAATTTTTCATTCTTAATTCTTCATTTTTAATTCATAAAATGCTTTCCAGCGCCAACTCAATCATTGGCTTCAAGCTTCGTTCTCTGTCATCTGCCGATATGGCTTCATGTGTTGGTATTACGTCGCTAATCGTCAACAAACAAGCGGCATGTTTGCCTAAAAACTTCGCATTAGCAAAAAGTGCAAAGCTTTCCATCTCCACGGATACGCAATTATTATTAACCGCAATCGCAGGAGTATTCATGTCTTTACGATAAAAAATATCACTACAGTGAACATTGCTATTACGAAGCGTTAAACCCATTTGAGCCGCAGTTTCATTGATTTTCTTTTCAAGATCTGCGCTCGGCAACATACATTCACCTTCCATATCAAAGGCGTACTTCGCAAAAGTACTTTCGCTATAACTCGCGCTCACGTTAATCAGTTCGTACAAACCAACTTCGGGATAATAAGAACCGCTCGTGCCGATACGAATGATGTTCTCCACCCCATATTCATTGTATAACTCAAATGAATAAATACCAATACTTGCACAGCCCATTCCAGAAGCACCTACTGTAATTGGTTTTCCTTTGTAAGTGCCTGTATAAAACAAAACGTTTCGAGTATTACTCACGAGCTTAGCATCCAGCAGAAAATTTTCTGAAATATACTTCGCACGTAAAGGATCGCCTGGCATGATTACCGTTGAAGCAATTTCTCCAACAGCAGCTTTGATGTGAACACTCATAATAATTTAAATTAAGCTTGTTTCTTAACGTACTTCGTTAAAATGACAATGGTATCCCCTTCAATCTTTCCTTCAATTTGCTCTGCATTGTCTGGTACTAATTTGATCTTTCGAACACTGGTACCTTTAGGTGCAATGAAATTTGCGCCTTTCACGTTTAGGTTTTGTGTTAAGATAATATTGTCTCCATTTTCTAAGACAACACCAAATGCGTCTTTATGAACAACTTTATCAGCTTCCATCTGTGCCTCAGCATTAGCCCAGTTAATAATGGTCTCGTCTAAGAAAACGGATTCTAAAGCCTCTTGCGCCCAATTTTCACTTTGCATCGCATTCAAAATCTGATACGATAAAGCTTGTACTGGCGCATGTTCACTCCAAATACTACCGGTTAAACAACGCCAATGGTTGCTGTCTGAATAATTTTTGCTTTGAATAGCCGTTAAACAAGTTGTACATACCACTACAACATTTGAATCTTCATCACCTGCTTTAGGTGGTACAGCATAAACGTGTAATTCTTCTGTGGCACTGCATAGCTCACATGTATTCTGAGCGCGATTTAATAAAGATGCGGTTGGTTTCATTGCCGCAAAGATAAAATAATTTAATGACTGTGTTTTCGCGCATGTGTTCGGTTATAATAACGCGACCGAGCCCTATTTAATACAGCATTCGGATGTGTACTGTGATGTTTCCTTACATGCCCTTGATGAAAATGTCCATTACGATCAGTATAAGGACCAACATAGGTCCCAATGCTAGATGTACTTTCGTCTCCAAAATTGCTTGAGTTATTAGTCTGGTAGGTGCTATCCACAGGATTAGTAGCAACATCATTTCTATGCGCCATATAATCCCCAATTAAATAAAAAAAGAGGATTTCCAATACGACAATTAAAAGACATCCAGCAGCTCGCATTTTTATAACCAACGTTTGCGTCTAAACCATAGAAATATTATAAGAACAATGCTTATCATAGCCAACCAAACAAGCGGATAAGCAATCTGATATTCTAACTCCGGCATAAACTTAAAATTCATACCATATAAACCTACTATAAATGTCAGCGGTAGAAAGAATGCAGAGAATATCGTTAATATACGCATCACTTCATTCGTCTTGTGAGAAGCTAGTGATAAATAAATGTTCATCAAATTCGTACTGTCTTCATTCGCCTGATTATATAATACATTTAACTTCGCATACAAGTCGAGAACATCTTGATAAATTGGCAACTTCGAGCTGTTATGTTTGAAGGATTGTATCACTTCATTCGTCATCAAAAGTAGCTTATGCGTATTCGACGACTTACGTTTTAAATCATAAATATCTTGGATTAAATCTTCATTTAAGTATTTTAAAAAGATTCGATCTTCAATGGCTTCAATTTTTATAAACAACTTGATAATAGTATCATTATAAGAAAGCAATACACCATGTAATATATGTAAAGCCATTTCGGCTGGCGTTTCACAACGTTGTTGGTCTCCCCAAACCTTTCTACATTCATCAATCACCGCTTGCGGTTGTCGATGTATCGTGAGCAGAAACTTATCGTTATAATAGAAAATGATTTTTTTACTCATCTGCTGAATTGTTCTTGTTCCTAATTCAGCTTCCGGCAACAATATTCTCGAAATAATAAAATGAGCCTCGTCTACCATCTCATGCTTTGGTAAATGTTCCGGATCCAAGCAGTCTGCCAAATGATGCGGATTCAATCCAAGTTCTTGCCCAACACGCATGAATTCATTCGCATCTGTTGTACTTACATCAATCCACTCCAAACCATTGTTATTAATAGGTGTTCGAATTACAGACATACATTTTAATTATACATAAATTTACTACTTTTAAGTATGTCTCGAATACTTATTATTTTTTCTTCTTTACTCTTTTGCAGTCTGCAATCATTGGCACAACCTAATCAGGTTTTTTTAAGTTCGAATGGAACCCAATCGGCCTCTGTGAAGGAAGTGCAAGATTTCTATAATTTCTGGCTGAGTAAAAAATCACATCTCCGAAAGGGATTATCCGTTGCACTCAATGCGCAAGACAATTTGGTTACGTATGAAATAGGTGCCAGCAATCAACAACCTGATTCTACTTATGTCACCCTATTAATTAATAACGCCATTCATGCCGGAGAACCTGATGGAGTGGATGCTACGATGTTATTGGTGAACGAAATCATGACAGGTAAATTCCCTATACCGAAGCATGTTCGACTTATTATTCTTCCATTTTATAACATGAATGGATTGCAAAATCGAAATAGTACCACCCGCGCTAATCAAAACGGACCAGAAATATATGGCTTTCGTGCCAATGGGCAATACCTCGATCTGAACCGCGATATGATGAAGGCAGATGCTATTGAATCAAACTTTATGCAAGAATTACTAGTGTCTCAAAAAGTCGATGTGTTAGTCGATAATCATGTTAGTAACGGAGCCGATTATCAGCATATCATCACACTACTGACGTCCCAAAAGGATAAATACGAACCTACGGCACGCGACTTTATTCATCAACAAATGGAGAGATCTCTTTACACGCAAATGAAGCAACGAAAGTATGATTTATGTCCCTACGTAAATCATTTTAGTGAAACACCAGAAAATGGATGGCAAGAATTTTACGAAAGCCCACGCTTCGTAAGTGGCTTTGCATCTATGTTTAATATCTACGCCTTTGTAGTTGAAACGCATATGTTGAAACCATATAAACAAAGAGTGGAAGCTACTTATGCCTTCCTGCAAGAGATGATTAACTATTGTGAAAATAATTACAAATCCATTAATATATCCCGTGAAAAGGCGCTACAAGAGCAGTTGCAAACAACTACTATCAAACTTAATTTCCAGTGCGACACTTCTTATCACGAGATGATTCGTTTCAATGGATATACGCCTGGCTATAAGCCGAGCGCCATTTCTGGATTGCCACGTTTGTATTACGATCGCACTAAACCTTTTTCTAAAAGCATCCCATTTTATAATCATTTCGTTCCGAAGGATTCTGTGCGTGTACCTGACGCGTATATAATACCAAAAGAATGGCTGATGAAATTCGATGACAAGTATTTGCTGAAGCAATTTATAAATTCTACATCTTATTTCGCTAAAGACACCATTCTAACTTTATCCTATTACACGATTGATAATTACGCTACCACTAAATCTCCTTACGAAGGACATTATCTGCATTATAATACTTCCGTAACTTTAAGAACTGAAAAGGTCCAAGTGCATGTTGGCGATTTAATTATCCGTTTGCAAGCAGATGAAAAATTTGATGAAGTGGCGCTATTGAAAAAATGTTTAGTACAACTTTTGGAGCCTGTGGCGGAGGACTCTTACTTCAACTGGAATTTTTTCGATCCCATATTACAACAAAAGGAGGGCTATAGTGATTATGTGTTTGAAGACCTTGCCGCGGAGGAGTTGAAGCAAAATCCTTCTCTTGCCAAGGCATTGGAAGAGGCAAAGTTAAAGGACGCTAATTTGGCTCAAAATGGCGGAGCACAACTGAATTGGGTCTATCAACACAGTATCTATCGCGAGCCGGGATACAAGCGTTATCCTATTTTAAGGTGGAATTACTAATAATTATTAATTTTTAGTCCCTTTTTGAATTTGCTTATTGCCACTAAGTATTCATTTTTAAACTACAATTCTGTATCTTTATCCTATGAATTTCCTTGAATTTGAAAAGCCAGTAGAAGAACTCTACAAGCAAATTGAAAAGACAAAAGAAATCGCGGAGAAAACGAACGTCGATATGTCTTCCACTATTACTGAGTTGGAGAATAAAATCATCGAACTCCGTAAGAAAATTACGTCTGAATTGACCCCTTGGGAACGTGTGCAATTAAGCCGTCACCCCGACCGTCCTTATACACTTTACTATATTGAGCAAATCTGTGATACATTCATAGAATTACATGGCGATCGTCAAGTAAAGGATGATAAAGCTATGGTAGGTGGACTTGGGACGATCAATGGTCAGACATTTATGATCATCGGTCAGCAGAAAGGTACCAATACCAAACAACGTCAATACCGTAATTTCGGTATGGCTAATCCTGAAGGTTACCGTAAGGCTTTGCGTTTGATGAAAACAGCCGAGCGTTTTAATATCCCTGTTCTTACCTTGATCGACACTCCCGGTGCTTATCCTGGATTGGAAGCGGAAGAACGCGGACAAGGTGAAGCAATCGCCCGTAACCTTTTTGAAATGGCTCGTTTAAGTGTTCCAATAATCGCTGTTATCATAGGTGAAGGAGCCTCTGGAGGGGCCATTGGGATTGGGGTTGGTGATAAAGTATTGATGCTTGAAAACTCTTGGTATTCTGTAATCAGTCCTGAATCTGCTTCTTCAATTTTATGGCGTTCTTGGGATTATAAAGAAAAAGCGGCGGAACAATTGCGTCTAACAGCTGCTGATATGTCGCGCTTTAAGTTAATCGATGGTATTATCGAAGAACCATTAGGAGGTGCGCATGTGAATCCAGAACAAATGGCCAATACCTTGAAAGCACGTGTCCTTGCTGAATATGAAGGCCTACGTACTCTTGAACCGAAAGAGTTACGTCGTCAGCGTATCGCTAAGTTTAGTGCAATGGGTGTGGTAAAAGAACTTGCTTAATTTGTAAATATGTTTGATTGGCTCAAAGCGATTTATTTTAAGAAAGCAATGGCAGAAGCGCTTGCGCAAAATCCTGCCGTTGAGCGAATGAAATTACCGCTTGCGCAAATTAAAACTGTTGGCATTTTATTCAACGGACCAGAAGAGCGTTACTATCCGCAAATTGAAGCATTTGCCAAAGCCCTCGGCTCCGATAGACAAGTAGATTTCCTTGCCTATATCCCCGTTTCTCAAAAGAAACTTGGCGTACGAAATATGCCGTATACCTTCTTCTTGAATAACCTCGTTAATTGGTTCGGAATCCCTTCTGGATTGAAGATCGATCAATTCATGAACAAGCGTTTTGATTTATTGCTATACCTCTGCGACGAGCCGATGCCTACCATTGAATACATGATGGCGCTCTCTAAGGCTAAATGTCGTATGGGACGCTATACTGCAGGGAAAGAATACTGTTACGACCTGATGGTGAATGTGCCTGAAACAGCTACCGTACCAGAGTTAATCTATGCGGTTCAATACGCTTTACAGCAAGTCAATCATAACTGATTTTAATAACACAACCGCTTTACGTACCTTTGTAGCCCATCATGAACAAAGGTAAACTTATCATTTTAGCAGCCCCTAGCGGAGGCGGGAAAAGCACGGTTGTAAAACATCTTCTAAGCAATTTTCCAGAATTGTCATTCTCCATAAGTGCGGCAACACGCCAGCCTCGTGGAACAGAACAGCATGGCATCGATTACTATTTTATCTCCGTGGATGAATTTCGTGATAGAGTAGAGAAGAATGAATTTGTCGAGTGGGAAATGGTATACGAAGGAAAGTATTACGGTACCCTAAAGCAAGAAGTAGAACGTATTTGGGCCAATCAACAACATGTCGTTTTCGACGTAGATGTACAAGGTGCCCTAAATATTAAAAGTCAATATCATGAAAAAGCGCTCGCTATATTTATTGCTCCGCCAAGTATAGAAGTCCTAGAACAACGTCTCCGTAAGCGTAATACCGATAGCGAAGAAATGATTCAAGAACGCGTGAAGAAGGCTGCATTAGAAATTACCTTCGCGCAACAATTTGATGTCGTTATCGTTAACGATCAGCTCGATATTACCCTTTCTACCATTAGTACGACTATTCGCAACTTTATCACGGCTGAATAAGAGAATATCGGCTACATAGATTATCTTTGAGATACTTATGCCTACTAGAAAATCAAATAATTTTAACGACTCCAAAAGGAGTAATGTCCGTTCTCGAAAGAGCGATGATAAGCCCGTTTCGAAAACACGACCAACAACCCCTAAAGAGCCGGCCAAAAAAGTGACGAGTAAGGAAGGTCCTAAATTCGCGAAGAAAGAAGAAGCTCCTAAGAAAAATACAGGCGCTTTACCTTACAAACGTGCACCACTCAAAAAAGCAAAACCTCCTCGTCCTGTTGGTCAGGCACCTGCGCCTATCGATCGACCAGAAGCGGAAAAAGATACCGTGCGTTTGAATAAGTTTTTGGCGCATGCAGGTATTGCTGCACGTCGTAAGGCAGATATGATGATCGAACAAGGTTTGGTTTCAGTGAATGGATTGGTAGTTCGAGAAATGGGTTACCGTGTAAAACCAGATGATATCATTCGCTATAAGGATAAAGTCATCAAACAAAAAACGAATTTCGTTTATATACTACTAAATAAGCCAAGTGGTTATATCACTACTACTACTGACGATCGCGAACGTCGCACTGTTATGGAGTTTGTAGCCGATGCTACCAAAGAACGTGTGTATCCTGTCGGTCGATTAGATCGTCAAACCACCGGTTTATTACTCTTAACAAATGATGGTGATTTAGCACAACAGCTTTCTCATCCAAGTCATAAAGTGGAAAAAGTGTATCAAGTACAACTTGATCGTCCACTCACGCCAAAGGATGAAGAAGCCATTCGCAACGGCTTAAAGTTGGAAGATGGGGTCGCTATTGTCGACGACCTTGCTTTTATCAAAGCGTCTAATCGTGCTGAACTAGGTATCGTGATTCATATCGGTCGTAACCGTATCGTGCGTCGTATTTTCGAACACCTCGGTTATACCGTTGAAAAGCTCGATCGTACCGTTTATGCAGGTATGACCAAACGTCTACTGCCGCGCGGTAAATATCGTTTGTTGAATGAGAATGAAATTTCGTTTTTGAAACGTCGTAGCTATAAGTAATATTCGTTTCGAATCTCTAGTTCGAAGCGCTCAAGATAAATTTGAAATCTAATTTTGGTGAGTTGAAAACGGCATTTAAAATAGCGTTGGTAGGGAATCCGAATTGCGGGAAGACATCGCTGTTTAACCTATTGACCGGACTCCGTCAGAAAGTAGCAAACTATCCTGGCGTCACCGTAGATAAAAAGACCGGTGAATTCGATTTAGGTCCTAACCAACATGTCGAAATTGTCGATCTTCCAGGCACCTACAGTCTTTACCCTCGCTCACTCGATGAGTTTGTTGCTTTCGATGTCTTGCTCAATCGCGATAACGAATCGCACCCAGATTTAGTTGTTGTCGTAGCAGATGCTTCCAACCTCAAACGAAACTTATTGTTCGCTTCGCAAATTATTGATTTGAGAATTCCGACAGTAATCGCTTTGAATATGCTGGATGTTGCAGAACAGCAAAACATTCATATCAATTTAACAGCACTTAGCGATGCACTGGATGTCCCTGTCGTTGCCATCAATGCACGTAAGGGAACGGGTATTGAAGAGTTGAAGAAAGTGATGTTGAAGACGAAAGAAGCGGCAAAAGCCGACTTCATCGACCTTTCACAATTGCATCCCGCCTTAGTGCAAGAGATACATAGCATTACCAAATGCTCTAGTGATTATGCAGCCTTATTAACTGCGCATCACTATATGAATATCTTTTGTTTGGACGCAAAAACAAAAGAACGTGTTCGTGCCAAGATCCAAGAACATGCCTTCAAACATAGTGTGATTCAAGGCGATGAAACCCTGCTCCGTTACGAACGTATCAATCAACTCCTTTCACAAGTAAGCGATTCAAAGCCTTCGCAAGAACCGCACGACTTGGGCAAAATCGATAAGGTACTCACGCACCCAATCTGGGGCTACATTTCTTTCGTAGCCATCATGTTTGTGATGTTTCAAATAATATTCTCGGTGGCCTCTTATCCAATGGATGCCATTGATAATGTCACAGTTCAGTTACGCCTTTGGTTGAGTCAACAATTACCGAATAATATCTGGACCGATTTATTAAATAACGGACTGATAGCTGGTTTGAGTGGCGTTTTTATTTTTATACCACAAATCATGTTACTATTCGGCATGATAACCATTTTGGAAGATACCGGCTATATGGCGCGTGTTTCCTTCATGATGGACAAACTGATGCGTAAAGTAGGGATGAACGGACGTAGCGTAGTTCCTTTAATGTCAGGGATGGCTTGCGCTGTGCCTGCTATTATGAGCGCTCGAACTATTGAAAACAAAAAGGATCGACTCATTACTTTATTTGTAACGCCATTAATGAGCTGCTCCGCTCGTCTTCCTGTTTATACTTTATTGGTAGGGATGTTAGTGCCGAATGAATATTTGTTTGGTGTGATCAGTTTACCGGGATTAGTTATGCTAGGACTATATTTCCTTGGATTCTTCGCTGCCATTGTTGTTGCCTTTATCATGAATCTTATGGTGAAGCAAAAGCAGAAAAGCTATTTTATTATGGAGCTCCCTGTATATCGT
>JAPJNH010000040.1 GCA_026461075.1 Chitinophagales bacterium | reverse complement strand
TTCTGCGCTTTTAATTGTTCAATAGCTTCCGTCTCCGGCATACGAGGCTCATGAGCTTCACAGACGTGTTTCACTAGAGGACGCCACAATAAATCCGCGCTCTGCATATTCGCTTCTCCATTCCGAGAAAGAGAAAAAGCTGGAGAATGTATTGCTTGCGAATCGGCTCCGATATGATCGTTCGCAATACGTTTTTTAACTTCAACTGTTTGGGCTGCTGCAAGTCCTGCATAAAGGAAAGTCAGACAAAGAATAATTCGAAAATGCATAAGAAAAAATAAGCTATGGTAAATTTATATAAATTTAGTTGTATTGAAAATGAATACGCTATAAAGCAATTGCTTATTTTGTTCAATCTTACAGCTAAGAAAAGGTAAATAGATTAAACCTTTTTACTGAAAAATTGTTTTCAAAACATGGAAAAGCAGGCTAAACAAGTAATCGTCATTGGATCAGGTGTCGCTGGTTTGGCAGTAGCTATTCGACTAGCCTTGCAAGGTAAGCAAGTGAAGGTATATGAGAAAAACGCCTATCCTGGCGGTAAGCTTACACAGATCAAATTGGGTGCCTATACCTTCGATGCGGGTCCTTCCCTCTTTACCTTACCACATTTAGTGCTCGAACTATACCAAGCAGCTGGATTGGATGCGACAGCGTATTTTGAATACGAAGAAATTGAAGAGGCCTTTTATTATCACTTTTCCGACAATAGCTCTTTCTATACGCACAAAGACGAAACGCGCTTCAGGGAACAGCTTTCTAAGCTATTCGCGCCGAGAGAAGTGGATCAGTTTTTTCAACATCTACAACGCGCTAAACTCCGTTACGAAGCGACGGCTCCGCTTTTCTTAGAAAGCAGTTTACATGAACTGTCTACTTATCTTTCAAAAAACGTTCTTCCTGCGATCACGAAACTACCTAAGCTCGGATTATTGGGAAGTATGCACGGCGAAAACAAAAGTATTTTCACCGACCAGCGATTACAACAATACTTCGATCGATTTGCTACTTATAATGGAAGTAATCCGTACGAAGCGCCCGCTTTATTGAATTTGATACCGCACCTGGAACATGGCTATGGGACTTTCTTTCCGAAAAAAGGGATGCACCAAATAACGCAAGCTTTGTTTGCGCTAGCACAAAAATGCGGGGTGGAATTTTACTTCAATAGCAGTGTAGAGAGAATACTGATTTCTTCAGGAAAAGCCATTGGTATTCGTTTTGCTGACGGAACAGAACAGCTTTCTGATCTAGTCGTTTGTAATGCTGATATTCGTTTCGCTTATAAAAATTTAATCCCTGAAATCCCTGCTCCGAAAGCATTTGAGCGACTTGCCTCCTCTTCTTCGGCGATGATTTTCTATTGGGGGGTGAAAGGAATATTCCCTTCCTTACGTTTGCATAATGTCTTTTTTAGCGAAAATTATCAAGCAGAGTTCGACGCTATTTTCAATGGTAAAGGTTATTCAGACGATCCTACAATTTATATCAATATCGGCTCAAAATGCGTAGCAGCAGACGCTCCGGCAGAGGGTGAAAACTGGTTTATCATGGTGAATGTGGCGGCGGATAAAGGACAAGATTGGGATAGTATTCGCGCCGCGCTACGTGCAAGTATCTTAGAAAAAATGAGTAGAATACTGCAACGAGATATTTCATCGCTCATTGAAGAAGAGGATTATTTAGATCCTCGTCGTATTGAAACACGTACGGCTTCGATAGGTGGCGGTTTATACGGACATGCTTCGAATGAGCGTATGGCCGCTTTCTGGCGACAGGCTAACAAAAGCAGTCGGGTGAAAAATTTATACTTTTGCGGGGGAAGCGTACATCCCGGAGGCGGGATCCCTTTATGTTTGAATAGCGCGAAAATCACGAGTGAATTGATTGCGAAATATGAAAATTAATAATACAAATGGCAGTGCCCTCTTTTTGATCATACTTTACTTAGTAGGGTTTGTCGGCACGATTCAGTCGGTGGATTGGGTGCAGAACGCCACTCCGATACATCTCTTAGTTTGTCTAGGACTTTTCATTTGGTGCGAAAAGACGAAATGGAGTCCCAAACAAATTTTGACGGCGGCGGCTTTGTTTGTCTTCGGAGTGGCGATAGAATGGATAGGCGTGAAGACAAAATTGCCCTTTGGCGCTTATCATTACGGAGAGCGATTAGGCCTCCAGCTCGACGGTATTCCATTGACGATGGGAATTAATTGGCTATTGCTTTCACTTTTGAGTGCAGAGTTGACACGCGCCTTGCTGAGCGATAAAAACATTCTTTTGCAAGCCCTTGCCGCAAGCTTTCTAATGGTGCTTACCGACTTGCCGATGGAGCGTATCTGTGCGGAGCTCGACTTTTGGTATTGGAATTTGGGAGCAGCTCCCTTGCAGAATTATGTAGCCTGGTTCGTATTAGGTGTCGGCGTACAACTACTTTTGCTACGTTCAAGAAAAGGATTGGCGATTAACCCGCTAGCTTGGATTTTATATGTATTACAGCTTTTGTTCTTTAGCGGACTTATTTTGTTCTTAAAAGATTAAACAAAAAGGCGTACTTCGTGTTTTATTACTTATGATTTGGAATATACTCATCGTTATAGCGACGTTTTTCTTTATGGAGTTTGTCGCATGGTTTGCGCACAAATATGTGATGCATGGTTTTTTGTGGCATTTACATGAAGACCATCACGCCGTGGATGGAAGCTTTTTTGAAAAGAACGATTGGTTCTTCGTGATCTTTGCCGTTCCGAGCATGATTTGTTATATCACCGGCATTATGGCTGGTCTTGACTTTCGACTCTATATTGGCATTGGTATATCATTGTACGGACTAGGTTATTTCATCGTTCATGATATCATTATTCACCAACGTTTTAAGATTTGGACACATTGGAATAATCGTTATGTACGCGCGATTAGAAGAGCGCATAAGATGCATCATAAGCATATTCAGAAAGAAGACGGAGAGAATTTTGGGATGTTGATTGTTCCTTACAAATACTGGAAAGACCCTAATACTAGCAAATGAGTTTATATGCTTGGCTAATGCTCGCTTCGATAGTTGGTCCGCTCGCTTTGAGCTTCGACCAAAAAGTGGCGTTTTATAAGTATTGGAAGGGCTTATTCATTGGGATTGCTATCAATGCACTTCTTTTTATCTTTTGGGATTCTTGGTTTGTAAAGCAAGGTGTTTGGGGATTCAATCAAGATTATGTTTGGAATACCCGCTGGGCGCGTTTACCGATCGAAGAGTGGAGTTTCTTTGTAGTAGTGCCGTATGCTTCGGTATTTATTTACGCTTGCTTAAGAGCCTATTTTCCTTCACTTAAACAGAACGCTCCGAAAATAAACTATTGGAATTATGTGGTGATTGCGGTCCTGTTAATTGCCTTACCGTTTTTCACAGATCGTTTATATACAGTAGTCAATTTCATTATAGCTATTCTTTTACTGTCTTATCTTACTTTTAAAGAAAAGCCAGTTTGGATGAAATCATTTTGGATAGCTTATTGCATTCATTTGATTCCGTTCATCCTCATCAACGGTGTTTTAACGGGCGCTGTTACCTCTTCTCCTGTTGTTTGGTATAGCGCAGAGGAAATTATTGGCACTCGTTTTATTACCATTCCTATTGAAGATTTCGTGTATGCCTTAACAGGCTTACTACTCCCGATTTATATTATGGAGCGTTTAAAATAAAACGCAATTGCGCGAGGCTTTAAATGCCCTCCTTCACTTTCATTCACTTCCATTCACTTCCATTCACTTTCATTTCATTTCACTAATAGACAAAAAAAATCCTGCCTTTTTTATGGGCAGGACTTTCTTTGTGGTTGTTTCTGAGGCTAGAAAAAGCTTAGTGCTTATCCCAGAAGAGTTTAGTGGTCAGCTTGTCACCACCGATTGCAGTAGAAGCGGCGTTATAGCTAGAACCATTGATAGTTTGTTCGTGAATTGGATAGGTCATGCGGGAAGGAATATCCGCAGCAGTCATACCCGGAGGAGGGGTTAATGCTGGGTAATCCAAACGGCGCCATTCTGTCCAAGCGTCTACCGGACGGTTATACAAGGCTAACCATTTTTGCAAACCAATGCATTTTTCATAGTTAGCACTTTTATATTGCACATGTGCGTTCGAATAATAAGTAGCGAAACTAGCTGAATCAACGGTTAATCCCCAATCAGAGAAAGATGAATTGATACCCGCTTTGTAGTGATCTTCGGCAGTTCCTGAAACAGCCCAGCCACGAGCGGCTGCTTCAGCCAACAAGAATTCTACTTCGGTATAGTTCATCAAAGTAGCAGGGGCTGCGGCGTCAGTAACTGTATAAGAAGGTTTTGCATTATTCTTATAAGAGTTACTTGTACCATTAACACCACCAGTATAATTACCTGAAGCGTTTACACGGAAATACGCTGACAAACGTGGATCTGGGTTATAAACAGAGTCCATAGTCCATTTCAACGAATCTTGCATCCAAGCGATCATTGTTTCAGAAGCAATAAAGTCTTTACGACCGCTTTGAATCAAATCTACCCAGATTGGGTTTGTATTAGGAGGTGTGCTTTCGTAATGGAAAACTGCGTCGTCTGCCTTGCTTGACATTGCATCAGCCACAGCACCTTCGAAAGCAGTCTTAGCATCAAAGCCAGTAGCTTCTGAAAGTGTCATAGCCATACGCATTTTCAAGGTAGCAGCGAATTTAACCCATAATGAATTGTCGCCCCCATAGATCACATCACCAGCAGCGAAGCTAGCAGAACCAGCCTTCAAATCAGTGATATCAGCATCTAAGCGCTTAAACAAATCTTTATAGGTTGTCAAGGCATCATCATACTTAGGTTGTAAGTTGGTGATGTCCATTGCTTCGCCATAAGGTACGTTGCCATAAGTCTCCAAAAGGATACTATAAGTATACACTTCCAAAACATCAGCGATGGCAGTTTGAGAAGCTTTTACTGACTTATCTGTGATCTTAGGATCTGCAGCAATCGCTGTTTTACATGCATCTAAATCTTTCAACACATCGCGATAAAGCGGTGTCCAGAAGTT
>JAPJNH010000039.1 GCA_026461075.1 Chitinophagales bacterium | reverse complement strand
TAATATTGAAATCAATAAGCTTAATTCGTGCTTCAACGACACCACTGCGTCGTATAAGTACCTATGGTTTATTTCGATTTTGGAGGCGGTGGAAGATGGGAAGAAAAGTATTACGATGCAAGAAATTCTTCATCGGATTATCGCTAATGCATGGTTTCCGACAAGCTATTTTCATTTATCTTTTGGTGGACAAGATAAGATCAAACAGATTATTGTAAAAACGGCTTCGACGCTCCAGTTAAGCATAGATACTGATAAGTCGAACATACTCCAGGCCTTGGAAAGGTTGGAGGATAAAGAGTTTAAAAAAGAGATTAAGGCGCTGAGCAAATACGTGCCGCATCGTTTTTTAAGTCCGTGGATTGGTGGTGAAAGTAGAGTTTCGGAGTTGAGTAGTATCACCCAAGATCCGTCGGTTAATACACCCTACTCCTTGCTTTCAGACCGTATTGAAATACGTGACAACTGGCTTCGCTATTTTCAACAAAATATGGGCGTCCTGAAGGCGTTTTGTTATTGGCACTTCACAAATTTTTTGCAACAGCATAATCCGAATGTCCCGAATATTCAGAACAAATTGTTACGCCCTGTTCGACGTAAAAACTTGAAAGAGCAACGCGATATTTGGAAGCTAGTTTTTGAAAAAGAGCCCAATATCCATTGCATTTATACGAAACGGGTTTTGCCTATTGAAAATTACGCGCTTGATCATTTCCTACCCTTCCAATATGTAGCGCATGACTTGATGTGGAATTTGGTGCCAGCCAATCCATCCATCAACAGTTCGAAAAGCGACAAGATTCCGAATATTGATATATACTTGAATCCGTTCATTCACATACAAGAACGTGTATTCAATCAACTACATGAAATGCGGACTGGGAATAAACTCATTGAAGACTATTTCCCTTTGCTTTCAGATGATAAAACATTAGACAAGCTTCGTCTGGCTGAAAACATACGCGGTCAGGCGATGATTGCTTTGAATAATGGATTTGAGGTGATGAAATTGATGTAATTCTCACTTGAGGGCCAGAAATTTCAATTAAAACTAGGTGTTTCTCCCGGAACTTTCCGCCATTCCTTCCAATTTTACCACTTAAGTTACCATTTCCACCAAAAACACCTTAAACTATCACCAAAAATTCTGGTGCGCCACCACGTTTTCAGGTATCACGATGTTATATAATAATAGATTTCTGTGGTAGAAAAATGAGGGTCTACCAACTACGTTCGTGTATGAAATAGGAAGTGATTCAGTCAAACTACGGAATGAATTTTATATAAAATCGTATATCGTAATTAAAATGGATTCGAATGAAACAGAGCGATAAGCAATTTCAACTACGAAAGTAGATTGAATTAAATTAGAAAGGCTTAAGCCCAATTCCATTCCCCGCCTACAATTCAGGCATCTGGTAAAGCGTGGATTGTTCGATTGGCATTCGCAAATTATAACAATTAAGCAAATTCTTTATCTTGAAAATACGAGTATAATCTAATCGAGGGTCTAAAACGATTTTATCTGCTAATTCATTAAATAAATCTGTTTGAAGCAAGTTAAAACCCAATGAAGTTTCTGGCAAATTTTCTATGTTACTCTTTCTCTTTTGACAAACAATTCGCACCTCCTTCTCTTCTCTAAATGCATTTCTTTTTATAAATAATGTTTCGAGTATTATTGAAAGTATTTTTTCCTCATCAACTGATTTAATTTTATCTCCAAATTCACTTAATATATTTTTCTCACTCATATAATTTATTTTCCCAAATCTAAAATCAGTATCAGACCCAACATTCCCTGAAATAAATTCCAATATTTTTCGAACTGTAGTAACTACCATTATTCCATCTTTGTTGGGTGCGTATGCAGTCCACATCAGATTAGATTCTTTGTGCAATGTCCAGCATTGAATAAAAAAACTACTGGAGAGTACAGATGATATTTTACCATTGGAATCGTTAATTCTCTTCTTTAAATAAAATCCTTCATACGGATCCTCAAAAAGATGCGGTTTTACGAAATAAAGTGAATTATCATTTAAAGACGTAATAAACTTCTCAAAACTGAAGATCCTATACACAGGGGTATCTAAATCCCTCTCGCTAAAACCATCCCAATTTACAATGTTTTCGAGTTGATTTGACATAATTACAATTTTCTTTCACCGAGTAATTTATTTAATTGGACAATAGTCAATCATGAAATTAGGCGAATTGGTGATTTTACTAAGAAAACAAATTGAAATTTTCACGTATTAAGTAAATCAATTTCATTCCTTCGTCGCACTATGTCTCTTATCAATTCCCAAAATTTCATTCTACGCCACATAGGCTGTCTTGTTGATTTGACCAATTAAACTTACAATTAACTGAGAAGTAGTTTCATCAAACACCCCACTTATTCCACTTGTATTCAAATCAGTAAAGGGGGCCTCGAAAAGCATTGCAGGATCAATAACACCTTTAACACTAAAGAAATTAATAATCATATCCATGAACCTAATTTGCTGAGAATTTAATGTTTGACCAACAAGGATTTCGCCAAATGCAAGTTTGGCGGCATTTACATCCAAGCCAACAATACTTCTGATAAACTCTCCCAAAGGTTGTTTTCCGAATACTTTGACAAACTCTTGTTTAGTTCCCAACTCCCCTTGTTCAAACAACATTCGTTCAAGTGCTTCTAATTCACTCTTTGTAATTTGAATGTTATTGCGCAACTTATGAATAGTTAAATGATTGCTATGGTCTTTTATATACTGCTCAACTTTGCGCTTATAAGTATCTAAATCATTGAAACCATAGACTAAATTATGCTCGGTAATATTTGCTGAAAACTCATCAGTGAATGAGGTGAAGTAAATAGCCTTTTCCTCAAAGTCTAAAAACTTAATCAATTCACGTAACTCTATTCTAAGAATCTCAATCTCCTTGATGTCACCTGCCTGCCAGAAATGTTTATCCTGAGCATCACGAATAAATGACATTTTATTTGCAACAGTAGGAATACTTGCTTTCTTTGAAAGCTTCCCCGCCATTTTCACGACCTTCTGAATAAATAATACCTGACGTTTATCTCCGTTTAAAATTGATAATTGAATATCTAGCATAAGTACGTCAAATCGCTTTGCCATTTCATCCTGATCTGACTCAACAATAATTGGCGCAATATGATCGTAAAGCTCTTTAACATCTAAATCTGATAATGCATTCCAAGAGTTGGCATCTCTATATTTTTCTACAATCCTCCAGTGCTGCCTAACAACAAAACTTTCTGTATTCAATGCCTGTGTTTGAGCTACCAATGTTTGTAACAATTCCTTACCATATTGTTGCAAATCCTCATTATCAGTGTTCTGAAGAAGGAATGATAATTTTAATCGAACCTCAAACAAACGTTGACTCAACGATTTGCCACTTACGCTTTCATATCCTTTTGGTTTACTTTCAAAAAATTCTAAATTCTCACAGAAATCAAAAATTATAAATTCTTTTTTATCAAGTCCGAATGCGAAAAGGTCTTTACAAAGTCGAGTACCACGACCAATCATTTGCCAGAATTTTGGTCGACTTCGAACAGGTTTAAAAAACACCAAGTTGCATACTTCAGGCACATCTATTCCTGTATCCAACATATCTACTGAAACAGCTATTTGAGGCATTTTCGTCTTCACCTTAAATTGATTCAATAAATCGTATTTGTATTCTTCGTGGTAGTCAATTACCTTAAGGAACTCTCCTTTATATTGTGGATATTGTTTGTTGAAACGCTCCTCAATGAATTTGGCATGTTTGTGAGAACGGGCAAAAACCATTGTTTTGGCAAGTTTATCGCCACCTTCTACTTTAATACCATTTTGCATTAAATGCCCAATTACTTTGTCAACGGTATCGGTGTTAAACAACCAACTGTTTAATGCACTGGAATCAATTTCATCTGGGAACTCTCCCGTAATAGGATCAGTAAATTGCTCTTCGTATTTTAGTTTTTCTTCATCAGTCAATTCTGCGTATTTGATACCACTGCGCTGAAACTTAATTGGTACTGATATTGCTTTGGGTGGCACCAAGAATCCATCATTAACAGCCTGATCCAACTCATAAGCATAAGTCGGGTTGTTCGGTTCCATGTTAAACAATGAATAGGTGTCTCTATCCGCTTCGCTTTTTGGTGTAGCAGTTAAACCTATTCTTATGCCATCGAAATATTTGAATATTGCCTTGTATCGGTTGTAAACTGAGCGGTGAATTTCATCGTAAATAATTAAATCAAAATGTCCAACACTGTAAAATCTGTTGTCACCATCGGTTTCACCATCGATCATGTTGATCATGGTCTGATAGGTGGAGAATACTATACGACTGCTCTCATCTTCTTTATCTCTAGTTAAATCTACTGAAGGTAAATTAGGTAAATACTCTACCAAGTTTCTTTGAGCTTGGTGGATCAAAGCGTTTCTATCCGCTAAAAAGAGAATGCGTTTTGCCCAATTGGCTTTGCTTAAAAAGTCTATCAATGATGCAGCTACTCTGGTCTTGCCGACACCTGTTGCCATGACCAATAATGCTTCTCTGTGGTTATTTTCTAACGCCTCAGCAATCTTTCTAATTGCTTCATGTTGGTAGTATCTATCAGTAATGGCATCGTTAATGGTTTGCGAAGCCAGAGGCTTTTTGAATATTCTACGCTGTATAAGCGTTAGCAATTCATCTTTGGTGTAGAAGCCAAATACTTCACGGGGCGCATAGTTTAAATCGTCCCACATCCAAGTTTGAAAACCGTTGGTATAAAAAATAACAGGGCGTTGACCATACTCCTTTTGCAAACAGTCTGCATAACATTTGGCTTGGTGTTGACCGACACGAGGATCCCTGCTGGTACGTTTGGCTTCAACAACCGCAACTGGCTTGCCATCGTCTCCCCAAAGCACATAATCTACTTTACCATCACCATTGCTGCCACTGGCTTGTGGCATACAGTTCTTAACAGGGTACTCTGGCACATTCACACCAAATGGATCCCAACCTGCTTCACGCAATAAGGTATCAATGTATATCTTTCGGGTTAGGTCTTCATTCGGATCAATTGGAGGAGGTATAAAAGCAATATTCTGCTCCTTAAGTGCTTTTACGCTGGCTAATTCCTCTTGTAGTTTTTTTAGCTCCGATTGTTGTTCATGGAATGTCTTTTCGAGCTTTTGAAGCTCTTCCTTGGTTTTATCCTTTCCACCTTCCTTGGGTATTAAGGTTTCATCAAATGGATTAATTAGCGGCTTTTCTTCGCCATATACCATAGTAATCCAGCCAATTAAGCCGTGTAATAATTGAAGGGCGTATAAAGCCTCCTGTGGCTTTATTTTGGCATTCGTATGTACAGCGGCATTCCCCAGTTTGCGAATCAGGTTAATGTGGTTAAACTGCATGGGTGCTACCACATTTTTAAAACACTGCTCGTGTATCAAAGAACTCAGCGAAGTATCATAAGGTAAGGTTAAATCCGAATCATGTTCATACATCCAACGTACCCATTCTTCCAAACTCTTTCTACAAAGCATGGCAGCGTATAAGGGTGCACCATATACATGTTGCTCCGCCTCTTTGGGCGTTTGAGCAATAATAGCCCAATGAGTTGGTATGAATGAAAAATTGCTCATGATACAAGTTCGCCATTGAAGGCTTTTTGGATAAGTGAGTTGAATAGATGATCGGAAACAATAGAATTATCTTTGGAGTTTTTGATCAATTCATTTGTTTTTCGAGAAATTTCTGAAAATTTTATTTGTTTCGAAATAGGTGGGCAAATTATTTCTATTTCAGAAAAATCCCCAAGTTGTAAATCTTTCACTGCATTTCCTTTTACGAGAGAGACACATTTATTAATGAAAGACTCTTGTCTTAAAAGTGCGTAAATAAAGTAAGTTTCGTAAAATTCATTTTTAAAATTAATTCTAGCTGCGTTTTGTGTTACTGCAAATTCTTGTGAACTATCCACAATAGCTGAAAGACCAATTGAACCTGTTTTTGAAAAAAGAATATCTCCTTTTTGAGGTTTACACTTATCGGATAATTTGCTGAAGTCAGCGTGAGAAATTTTGGGTGCATCCTCAAAATTTACAAACCCTTTTCGTAACTCCCTCGCAGAAATTAATGGAAATCCTTTATCAATATATTTTGGACGCACCGTAAGTCCATATGTTAAAATATTTGTTGTGGATTTTATCGTTTTAACCTCCCATCCCTTATCATTCTTCACAGGATCACCAAACATATTGATGAAAATCACTTGTGCAAGTTCATCGTATTTTTTGAGCAGCTCTTGGTCTTTGCGCATTAATGCATCCGCAGAATCCAAAATTTCAGCAATGCGTTTTTGGGTGGCGAGTGGGGGGAGTGGGATTTGTATTTTGTCTAATATTGATTTGGAGATACCTCCAACGGTAGCCCCTCTAAAATCTGACATAATGTTTTTTTGTCCCTCAGTGGAGACTAAAAAATAAAAACAATACTTAGGATAAATTAAATCCTCTTTCAATTCAATCCTGAAAACATGCTCATTTATTGCAGCATCAGCTAAAGGAAAGTCAGATGAAACAAATGAAGCTTTTCCAGTTGTGGCACCATCCTTAACTAATAAAATGTCATTAGCTTTAATTTTACCTTTTCCAATAGAGTTGTAATAATCTAATGGAATATATTTTCCATTGGATAAATCGAAACCGCCATTGCCATCCAAGTGCTCAGCTCCGATACTGAATATACCTCTATCAATAGAACCTCCCTTTGGTCTTCCACCTGAAGTCAAGTTCAATACTAAGTCCCTCAAACTTGTTTTTTCCCAACTCATGCCAACATCGCTTTTAATTGTTTCAATAAATCGGCACGCTCTTTGTCTAATGTTTCAATTTGATCGATGATTACCGAAGGCTTTTCATAAGTTTTCACCTCATATACCACTTCTTTGTAGCGGTTAATACTTAGGTCGTACTTGTTATCCCTAATGTCTTTCACAGGAACCATAAAACTCTTATCTGTTCTTTTTCTTTTAGCCTCACCTTTCAGGTTATGGAAACGAGCCACAACATCTGGGATATCATTTGCTTCAATTGGGTTACGCTTGTCATCCAAACTGTACCCATCTGCTTGCATATCGTAAAACCATACATTATCCGTTCCTCCACTATTGGTTTTGGTAAAGATTAACACTGCTGTACTCACTCCAGCATAAGGTTTAAATACACCGCTCGGCATACTAATTACCGCTTGCAGTTTTTGGTTATCGATAATCTCCTTACGTATTTGTTGGTGCGCCTTGCTACTGCCAAACAAAACACCATCGGGGATAATCACCGCAGCACGTCCACCCAGTTTCAACCCCTTCAAAATAAGAGCTAAAAATAAAAGCTCGGTCTTTTTGCTGTCTACCACACTGAGTATTTTCCCATCTACTGCATCACGGTCGAGACTACCTTTAAATGGTGGATTAGCTAACACCAAAGACACTTTCTCTGTAAAGTTGGTATTGGCTTCACTCAATGCATCGACATCCATCAATTGAGGATTTTCAATTCCGTGTAGAATTAAGTTCATCGCACCAATACGAATCATGGTTGGATCAAACTCCATGCCCATAAACATCTTATTTTGGAAGTGCTCTTGCACTTTGGCATCAAACAGTTCTTTCTCAAAATGCTCACGGATGTATTCACTGGAAGTAACCAAAAATCCAGAGCTCCCTGCACTCGGATCACATATCACATCCTCAATGGTTGGTTGCACCATATCTACCATCATTCGAATAATATGTCTAGGAGTACGGAACTGACCATTTTGTCCTGCTGAAGCAATTTTACCCAAGAGATATTCATAGACATCGCCTTTGGTATCACGATCTTGCATTGGTATATGCGAAATCATCTCTACCACTTGAGCTAATAAACGAGGGGTAGGAATCATAAAGGTTGCACCCTTCATAAACTTGGAGAACGAAGCACTTTTACTTCCAACGTTCTTCAAGAAATCGAATACACCATCTTGTTTGGTGAACATTTTATGCATCACTTCGGGATCCATATTCTTGAATCTACTCCAGCGTAATTCCTGATTGGATTCATCATAAATCGGTTCCTCGATGGGCTTCTTTAACAAGTTTGCCTTGTTCTCTTTTGCGGTATGTAATTCATCCAACCTGCGTATAAAAAGCAAATACGTCATTTGCTCAATTACGGTCAAAGGGTTAGAAATTCCGCCCGTCCAAAATGCTTCCCATACTTTATCAATCTGCGATTTTAATTCTCCGGTAATCATGCGCGTTTATATTTACTTTCAAAATCAATAAATTATCAATCAAACTAAAATTACAACGAAAAAATGAAACCAAACTATAGATAGTCATATAATAAGCAAAATTTTAATACCTCAATAAAATTAGATCTAGAGTTGCACAGAAGCTTGTACTAAATTTCGTATACTGAATCAGTTTCTTCCACCACATTCCACCCCCATCCCGGAAAATCCCATTCACCTTCCGCCTTCTTCCGTGCTCATTCCGATTGAGATGCCGGAAGTTTCCGAGATTTTTCCAAGGATCAAACTAGTGAAAATCCCGTTCAGAAAGCTATTTGAAGGCCTTAAAGTACTTTTCGGAAGTTTCCGGAATAGGCAACAGACTGGTATTCTTAGTATATTTGTACGACGAATTGAAAATGGTATTCGTTGTACAATCGTACTACCTATTCAAAAGGATATTTTACCCATCGTTTCGAGGTGCATTAGAACAAAACCTGCCCTTTAATGTGGAATGGCATAGCAGGCATAGGAGCTGCCCCTGCCAATCTTAAACGGAAAATCATACGTCACTATTCCAAACTCCTATCAACGACAAAAGCACCCATTATTACCCGTACGGTAGTAATGGATGCTTCGCGATGCTGCATTAAACCTTATAACTTACTCTAGCTCTTCCTTGGAAAGAATGCTCACTTTATTATTCTGTCGATTAGCCAGGTAATAACCTAGCGCAAAAGCGGAAAGAGTAAAAACTGCTAATGCTAAGAAGTTAAGGTTCCTCGGCTCGCCGCCGATCTGTGTTCCCAAATTAATTTGTTCCATGTTTAAATATTAAGGTGTTAAAATTGCTACTTCAGAATTGCTCACTCGCACTAATACGTAAGGACCAACAAAATTTATTGTGCCTAGTCGATAGGGCAAATTACACATACTTGATATCATAGCTTCAGTAAAACCATGTTGAATGAGTTTTGCTACATTTATAATTAGTACCTTCTTGCCTTGAAGTATTTCTTCAATCTTCTTCATCCCTTCGGTAGGGTTAAGAATATAATTACCAACAGGAGACCTTTGCAATAAATTAATCCTCCGCACCTCCCCACCACGCTTGTACCTTTGCGCTTTTTTCTTGGCTTCTTTCTTACAATAATCTCGCTTGCCATATTTCACATCACAGTAAAATCTATTCCGATTGTAGGCATAAAATCCATCGCCGCATTCACGGCAATAACGTTTTAAATTGCCATTTTCAAATTCCTCCTCTTTATAGTTCATAGTCGACAATTTATTTACGTTTAGAGTGATTTTTCAAAGCAGTTTCGATATTACTCGGTCGACCATCATGTAGCCACTGTAATAAATCCGTTCGCGAGAAACGCAATGGTCTTCGACGACTGAGAACAGGCATCTCCCCTCTCGAGACTTTACAATAAATAGTCGGCTTGCTCAAGCCAGTCAAGCGTATGGCTTCGTTCAAGTCAATGGGCTCCTCTGGTTGTTTAGGATCCTGCTGCTTACGCGGAGCTTGCTCCTTCATTACCGACTCCAACATGAGTCGTAATTCCTTTTTTTGTAGGTCGAGGAAATCACCTATTGATAGTTGCCATAGTGGCGTTTGTGAGTTATTCATTTCAAGGCATTTTTTTAAGGCCGAGACAAAGATGAATTTCACAATTACGGATGAATAGCCAACTTTATTTTTCTCCAGCAGGAATTAAATTATAATGAGGAAAATAAATTCAAAAATTATCTACTGATAAATCAAGCCGCATGAATGATCTAATCTAATAGAAACTAGATCTCGCGGACCTTTAATAAATCAGAAAGTTGCTTTCTAGTCAATGGCGATTTTAAAGCCACATTACGATTCAGATCTCTAAACTTTTGCAATAAATCAAACTCTCTACCTCTCCTTTTTCCTATGACACGCGTACTTTGCATTAACGTCCAAACATTTCCTTTAAAACCCTTTGGAGCTGCAATAAACTCGTAAAACATTAATAACACAATAATCAACGTCCTGATTTTTCGACTATCTAAATTATCAACTTTTGCCGTGCTTCGTTTTTTGGGATCTGAAAAGCCAAAGAATTCTTTCAATAGTATAAGTGCTATTATTTGCGCTACAAATTCAGTTTCATATCGCTTTCGAGCAACAATAAATGGATATTTATTGCCTTTGTGTGTTCTCAATGCAATGTTACTATTAACTTTAATAGTCTCTAAGAAATCAACCATCCGTTTGCTTATTAAATGCCTTACAAAGTTCCTAGTTAACCTATCCTCAACAATAGTTACAGAAGATTTTTTGCCAGTTTCTTTATTTTTTGTTTTTATAGTTATAGTAGCCAGTTCATGTTGCCCATTTTTTATTTGCTGAATTAAACTCAATAAATTTTTAACAGAATAATTCTTATCCTTCTTTTCATGACTAGTGAGATCTTGTTCAACACATAAAAATGAATTGACACCAAATATTATCATAGACAATAGTTTAAGATCATATGACTTCAATTCTTCCACTTCAGACAAAACTGATTGTATACTGCTTAAATTATTTTGAACATAGGGAGTGTCTAGATTTATCACACCGTTGGTAGCAAGAACCCATTTCTCGACAACTCCATAAAAATCTTTTTTTGTATAGACGCCTAATTTTTTCATAATAAAATTACTTTAGCAATACTCAAATTACAAAAATATACACTAAAATAATTAACTTGAAGAGCGCCAACGCTCATATAGAACTTATAAAATTACTTTAATTACTTCATGCACACCACTCCAAAGCACAACACAAAAAAATACATTATGTTATAATATTTATCACAGTTCAAAACCTAGAATACAAAGCGAGTTATTTACCAAATAATAATAATCAGAACTAATAAATTGGTAATCAAGTATTCGCTCATTATATTGTAATTAAATTAACAGAAGTTTATTTATACTTATGTTATGTAAATACAGAAAATGAAAACAATAAAATTTTACGTCGACAATTGGAATGATTGGCATTTAAAATGGTTTAAATTACTAAGCACAGGAACGCCTGAGAAAATAAAAGATTTTCCAATTCCCTCAACCAATAACAAATATCTGTTAGGAAATCAAATGCAGCCTATGTATAAATACTTTCCTGAACCATTTTTACACTATGGCCCTAAAAGTAATATTAAACATATTTTCCTGAACATTAATCCAGGAGGTGCAAGTGAAACTCAAGACTTTGATCAGAAAACCAATAATGAACTATTTGATATTTACCTAAATTGCTATAATAATTATACAGCATTTATGGATGAATTTCTAAAAAGATCAAAAATTAATTCTAAATCAAATGCGACTTCCAAATGGTACGCAAATCGCATAAAATGGACAGAATCAATTTATGGCAAGCAATCCGAAGGCACAGTACTTTGTGCAGATTTAATTCCATGGCATTCAAAAAAGGAAAGCGATGTTACACATTATATTAAAAAACATCAAAAAAGTATTTTCAAATATGTTATTGAACCACTTATGAATATAGCATTCGAAATAGAGGATAAAGATCCTAAAATAATTGTACGTGGTGTTGCATTTTTTGACCTTATAAACTCGTGGTTACTAGATAGACAAGTTAAACTACAAGAAAAGAGTAAAAAAAATAAAAATTCGCCACGAATCGAATTAATTAAAGAAAAATTCGAAAATGAAATAGATGTTCAAAAACGCAGTATAGAACAATACATTGTAATGGATTGTGAAGATAAATTTTTTGATAAATTCAACAGTTATCTAACCAAATACAAATTCACGCATAAATCAAAATCTGTAACCTTCATAATATTTTCAGGAGGTGCAAACATGGATCTTCCGAAAGCAAAACATAAAGTTTTCAAAATAAGCAATACAATAGGTTCGCTTGGCAATAATGGATTAACTCTTAAAAAATTCTTAGGTAATTAAATTCATTTCTAAAAATGCACACCACTCCAGAGCACAACGCGAAATTTGCTGTCATGACCTTTGCGTCTGTCTATCCTCATTATGTGGCGAAGGTGGTCAAAAAAGGACGTTCAGAATCCGAACTGTTGCATGTCATAGAATGGCTTACTGGCTTCGATGAGAAGAAAGTAAGAGAACTAATTGAAAGCAAGGTCAACTTCGAAAGTTTCTTTGCGCAGGCGACGCTGAATCCTAATGCGCATCTTATCAAAGGCAGTATTTGCGGTTATAAGATTGAAGAATTACAAAACCCCTTAACGAAGCAAGTGCGGTATTTGGATAAGTTGGTGGATGAGTTGGCGCGAAATACAAAGTTTGTTAGGGGTATTCTTGAAGAATAAAACCTGAATTGAATAATAGCTTCTTCTTCCACTTTTTCCCAAAAAGTGGAGTAAAAAATCGCCCCGAGGAGAATCTGATGCTAAAATGTTCGCGCGGTTCCGCAAGCGAAAAAAGCTCACTTCGTGAGCGGGGATTTTGCTTTAATGCTCCACCTTCACTTCATTTTTACGCATCACCTTCTAGCGGGGCATTCATAGAGTATTCAAAATATTACTTTAGCGAATAAATAAAAAGGGAAAGCAATCAATAGAGAAACCCAAACATCCACAAAGGTAAATCACCTGCTATAGGGAACTCCAAATCATCTTTCACAACCCACGCATTTTTAATGCCGGCAATTTGTCGTTTAGTTTTTCCCTTGCCACCAACCTCAAACGTGTACTTATTATCGACAATAAAATCGCCTTGCCTCGGCATCGCCACCTTAGCAATACTCGCCAACTGAGACAAGAAAAACGTCTCGCGTAAGTTGCCTGTCTCTACTTGCTCCTCCGCCAAAGCATACAAAAGATTGGTATTGTTAAGATAGATTTTCTCGGGCTTCTGTAAGGTAGAAGTGCTATTACCCGATGCCTGCAATAAGGCAATCAACTTCGCCTGCTCCAAATAATGAAGATAGTTGACCAATGAATTTCGGTGTATATCGGTTTTGGTAGCTAAGCTCGTGATATTAGGCTTGAACGGCACTTGCTGCGCCATCACATACAACAATTGCAGCATCTTGTTTGCATTGCGCACATCGAAATTCTCTAATACCGCCATGTCGAATTCCACTATGGTACGAATCAACTGTTTAATTTTAAGGTGAACAGTCTCTTGCTCTTCCATCATGAATGGATAATAACCCGTTTGCAGATATTCCTCAAAATATTCCAAAGGACGAAACGACTTAGGAAGCGATGCTTTAAGCGCTGCAGAATCCTTCAAAATATCACTAAGTGAAAAAGCAGGAATTTCAATACCATATTTCAAGGCAAGAAATTCCCGATACGACAATCCAGGCAATTCATAAATCACAGCCCTTCTACTTAAATCACCCTCTTGCTTACTAATATCTATAATCGAAGAGCCGGTGAAAACTATTTTCAGGCCTTTATATACATCGTAGATATTCTTTATTTCTTTCGACCAATTCTTATACTTATGCACCTCATCCAAAACCAATATTTCCCCACCTTGCTTGTAAAACAAACCAGCTGTCTCTTTCAAGGTATGTGTGCTGAAATAAATATCATCCAATGAAAAATAGGCAACTCTATTGGCAGGCAGTCCTTGCTCTTTCAACCATTGCAACGACAAGGTTGTCTTACCCGTACCACGTGCTCCTTTGATGCCGATCAAACGGCTCTTCCAATTAATTTTACCATATAGAAAGCGCTTGAAATCAAGCGAGGTATTTTCTAAGATAAATGCCGACTGTTCGAGTAATGTATTCATTTTGCACATTCATTTGTGCAAATATAGCACATTTCTGCACATCCGCATGTGCAATTTTTACCATTTTTTGCACATTGAGATATGCAAAATTGGAAAATATCCCTAAAAAAGCTTTTGTCAAATTATAAAATCCTTTAACTAATTTAGAGCAAACACCACACACAAGCCTCCTATCCATGAAACAACTACTACTATTATTTTCTGTACTTATTCTTGGCCTTACTATAAGTACTGCGCAATCCATTACGTGGGAAGAAATAGGCGGCCTCAACAACCTTTCAGCCAACAACACAATAAACACTGTCTATAGCGACGACTCTTCAAACGTCTATGCTGGAGGTACCTTTACCAATGCCAATAACATGGAATATGTTGCAGCCTACAAAGGTAATGGCTGGACGGAGTTGGGAGGACAGAATTCACTCGCAGCAAATGGCTATATCCTTAGCATCTGCGGCGACGGCAACGGCAATGTATATGCAGCAGGCAACTTCAAAAACGCTAGCGCAAAGAGTTATGTGGCAAAATTCAACGGAACAACTTGGAGCGAACTTGGAGGAACCAATTCATTAGCAGCCAACTCACAAATAAAAAGTATTTGTATCGACGCAGCAGGAAACCTTTATGCAGCAGGCTTTTTCATGAACGCCAATGGAAAACGCTATGTCGCGAAATATGATGGAACGAGCTGGACGGAGCTTGGAGGACTTAATGCATTTTCGGCGAATGCGCCTATCAATGCAATCTGCACGGATGCGCAAGGCAATATTTATGCAGCAGGGATGTTCACCAATACATCGGGTAATTATTATGTGGCGAAGTTCGATGGAACAAGCTGGTCGGAATTAGGAGGCCTAAACGGATTAGCTGCAAACGCCTATATAAACAGTATTTGCAGTGATGCTTCAGGAAATATTTATGCTGCAGGTGCCTTCACTAATGCAACTGCTAAACATTATGTCGCGAAATTTAATGGCACTTCTTGGTCGGAATTAGGAGGCCTAAACGCTTTGAGTGCAAACTCTATCATCACCTCTGTATGTAGTGACCTCGCTGGCAATATTTATACAGCAGGCGATTTCACGAATACGAGTGTCAACCATTATGTTGCAAAGTATAACGGCACTTGGAGTGAATTAGGAGGCACGAACAGTCTGGCTGTAATCGGCACTATCACGAGCGTGTGTACGAACAGCAAAGGAAAACAATATACAGCAGGTTACTTTTTAAATTCAAGCTTTAAACATTATGTAGCCGGCACGCAAACCTGTACGCCAAGCTATTCCAACATCAGCAAAAATATTTGCAGTGGAAAGAGTATTGTAGTAAACAATAAAATATATACAAAAACAGGTATATACCGCGACAGTTTGCCAAACGCTTCGGGTTGTGATTCTTTCATCACTATTCACTTAAATGTTGGCTTGGATACTGTTAAAATTTGTATGGTAACGGTTGATCCCTTATCGACGCATAACGTCATTGTGTGGGAGAAAAATCCTATCACAAAAAGTAGTATAGACAGCTTTAGAATTTATCGTGAAACCGCTACCAATACGTATTCTTATATTGCTTCTTTGCAACGCGATTCATTGTCAGAGTATCATGATTGGGGCGCTAATCCTAATACCACTTCGTTCAAGTACAAGCTTAGTGCGATAGATTCTTGTGGTGATATTTTGCCTTTTGGTCATTACCACAACAGCATTCATTTGCAAACCTTGGGCAACGGTAATTTCCAGTGGACCAACTATCAAATTGAAAACGAAGCGAACCCAGTAAATTCTTATATCATGTTGCGGGATGATCTTAGCACGGGCAATTTCGTGGCTATCAGCAATTCAATCCCGGGCACTAACAATACGTTTACTGATGTGAATTTTGCGAGTTATCCGAACGCGAGTTATCGTATGGCGGTAAATTGGAACATCGCGTGCACGCCAACAAAAAGCACTTCGTCGACGTATTCAAATATTTTACATTTTGGCGGTGAAGGCGTTCAAAATATTCTCTCTGCAACTTTGCGTGTTAGTCCGAACCCAACAACAGAAACGGCTATCATCACGTTATCGCAAGCGGCAATGAATACGCGTGTGAAGCTTGTGGATGTTAGAGGCCGAACTGTTTTCCAACAGGAGAATCAAGCTGGCAGTCGTTTCACAATAGACTTATCTAACGAAGCTGCAGGCGTCTATTTCATCGAGATCGCAGATGCTGGCAAGGTGCTGCATGCGAAGGTGGTGAAGGAGTGAGGATAGATTTGTAGCGATGCAATTTATTCACCATCTACCAAACGAAAGGCGCGCTTGGTATGCTCCATTTCGCTGTTACTGATTCCGTACTTCTTGGCAACTGCTCGCCAATTTGAAATTATCTTTTGCATTGAAGCAAGAATAGCTTCGGCTTTATCCTTTTTCAACTGATAAAGATTCGCCGTTTCTAAAGCCAATGATATATCCAGCTCATTACTGTTCTCAGTGATATTTAAGGTGAGGCCATTGCCCATCTCATTTGGATTCATGTCATATGCCGGTGACAATCGCCAACCCTGCGAAGTAAGCATAAAGCCATGATTACGTAAATGGTCATCACAATTCGATACTAAAATATTAAACAGCATCCTTCGCCATAGTTGTTCTAAATCTTCCTTAGCAGCAGGACTACGCTGTATAATAAATCCTGCTATATCAAGATACCCAACATCATCCATATGATCTGCACCATCCTCATAGCCCAGCAAAGTCATCGCTGAGGCAAAATGGAGACGTTGATTATTAGCGCTACGATCAAATCGTTTCGTCAAGTATGTATGATGTTTACCAGAAAACTTTTGTAGTCGAGCCTCTGGAACAGTGATACCACATTCCTTTGCCAAGTGATGCAATACCATCTCCCAGGCGCCTGCATTTTTGTCATCTCTTGAACTTGGAAACTTTGCAATCCATAAATGTTTTTTATCATCAATCACACTGGCTTTCGGTCTTGCACCGCCTAATGAAGAACCTGGATCAATCAATAAACTCAACCATTTTAAATATTCCGGATCATGGATAGCATCGTCTCTTTCTAATTGTAAACTAGCATTTTCCAACTCACGAAGGGATGTCCAAGGTGGTGTTGCCATTTTCCGTTGGTCATTCATAAATTCGCCATCAGGATTCAATTTAAATCGTAAGGCTCCTAAACGATGCTCATCAAAAACACCTAACAAATAATCACTTTCAAAAAGTGTTCTTTGATCTCTTCCTTCAACCTTTGCTTGCCATGCTTCTCTACGGCGCATCAACAATCTACCCCATCGATCAGGCGAAGAATCTAAAAACAATCCGAAGTTGATTTTCTCTTCTGATAAATATTGCTTGCCCTTAAAGAATCCTAAATGAGGATCAAGGAAAAGTACCTCATGGTTTATTGTCATCCATGCCTCATCATATTCAAAAGAGAATATCTCCTTTCCTCTAACGCGCTGAACCTTTAAAACACCCATAAGTTGGGCTTCAGAGGCTGTCTCCCAATCGGTATATACCCAAATTACTTTCTCGTTTTTATTCATGGTCTATTTCAGTTTTTTGGGGCACGCTTAGCTGTAAGAATTCCAGCATCCTGCAATTTTCTTCCTAAGGGATCAGCAGCTGCAACGCTTAATAAATCCTTTTCCAATCCCAGCATGAAAAGCACTTGCAAATAGCTTCCTATGGCAACAGTAGGACTACCCTGCTCAATATTATAGATAGTTTTCCTACTGATACCAGTACGTTCTGCTACCTGTTCGGCACTTAATCTTCTGCGTAGTCGTGCTAGTTGAATTTGCTCTCCAAGCGAATTGAGAATCTTTAAGTTCTTCGGTAATATGGCTGGCGCAGTTTTCATATAATGAGTCGTATAATACTCAAATATAGGTATTTTATCCTTTTTATGACACATTATTTTTCCATTAAGAATCGAAACACAGTAACAAAAGGCTTAAAATCGTTCTGCATTTTGTCACAATTATTCGTATTTATGTGACACATAATTGCAATAATTATTTTACAAACAATGATTCTACCTTATGAAAATGCTCATTTTTATACGATTAACATAGTCTCACCCGAACTTGCAAACCAATCCACATTTCACCTTTCACCATTCCCCTTACACCATAAAAGTTTTACCCCAACCGCAACTTCGGTAAAGAACTCGCTGCAGCAACTTTTTTGGTATCTACAATCTTCGCATAGATCTGCGTGGTCTTTAGTTCACGATGACCTAACATCTTCGATACGGTATAGATGTCGACATCGTTTTCTAAGAGCAAGACCGCATGCGTGTGACGCGCACAGTGAAAAGTAATCTTCTTGCGCACACCTGCATTCGCCACCCAACGGTATAAAGCCGCGTTCACATAATTACTATAATAGAGATAAGGGAACACCGGCTTATCGTCCATGCCGCGCTCACCCATCATCTCCACCGCCTGCTCACTCAATGGCAGATACTCTTTACCGCCCGTCTTCTTCTGACGATACGATAACTCATAACCGCGCTTGTCGGTATGACGCAAGCACGACCAAGTCAAACGAGCGATATCACTATATCGTAAGCCTGTCAAGCAAGAGAACAAAAAAGCCCGTTTGATTTCTGGGTAATCGCATTCTGTATCGACAAGCGCTTGGATCTCATCAAAGGTCAGATACTCCCGATGCGTCTCGGCTTGACGGAAGCCTGGAATAAAATCAGATAGGTTGTCGTGAATGAGTTTCTCTTTATACGCAATCTTCAAACTCGCTTTGAATTTATTGAGATAAGAATAGCGACTGTTTGGAGAAAGCGGCTTGCGTGAGCGCGTGCGTGCGTGACGCTCCAGATAATTTCTAAACTCTAAACAAGACTCTATAGTAAGATCACCGCAATAGAGCTTTTCACCAAAATGAATTTTTAGATGTTGCAAGGCAGAAGCCCAATTACCATAGTTGCCATCACTACCAATTCGCTCGCGCATGAGTCGCTGATAGAATTCATAAAAACTATTATGACTTGTATCGATTCGCTTAGTGCCATACCGTTGATCTTGCAACTCGATCAGTTTCTGCGCTTGCAAACGTTCTACTAGTTCTAGCGCATTTTTGTTAGCGAAGCGTTCGGTTTCATTTTTGGGTGAATGGATGTGATAGATGTTGAGT